>NZ_JBAMDC010000087.1:0-21302 GCF_036961605.1 Streptomyces sp. KLMMK | reverse complement strand
CCAGGCCGTCGTCGAGGCCGTCGCCGTCGGCGATGGCGGTGAGCCGGGCCGAGGTGTCCATGAAGGACGGGTCGACGCGGTGCACGGCCCGGTACAGGGGGAGCGCTGCGGCGCTGCGGCCGGTGCCCTCGTGGGCGCGCGCGAGCCAGTAGCGCAGCTCCTTGCGCTGGGGCTGCTCGCTGCGGCAGCGCATCAGCGCCGAGGCCAGCAGCGGCTCGGCCTGCCCGTACATCTCCAGCCGCACCCGCGCCATGCCGCCGAACAGCCCGGCCTCGATGCCGAGCAGGGGATCGTCCAGCAGCGGCTCGGTGTGCCGGACGAGCTGCTCCCAGTCCTTGACGAGGTAGGCGCGGCAGGCGTGCAGGAAGCGGGCCTGGGGGTCGGTCTCGACGGGCGGGCAGCCGGCCAGGGCCCGGTCCAGCTCGGGGACGTGCCGCCCGTCCAGCCAGTGCGAGGCGTGCGCGAGCAGCAGGTCCCGGCCGGTCTCCAGCACCGGCTGGACCCACCAGCCCAGCCAGTACCAGGAATTGAGGGTGCGCCGGTGGCGCGTGCGCTGCTCGCCGAACCGGTCCCGGTGGCGGTACATGCGCAGCAGCGCGGTGGTGGTGTCGGCACGCAGCGCGTGCAGGCCCAGCCATGCGTCGGCCATGCCGGGGTCCACCCGGACCGCCGCCCGGAACTCCTCCTCGGCCTGTGCGTACGCGCCCATGGTGTAGGCGTCGACGGCGCGCAGCCAGGCGAGATCGGCCGGGGCGGGTGGGCCCTGCATGCCGAAATCCATCACGTCCCCCACAAACCGTGCCCCCGTAGCGTGCTGCCCGGCGAGTGCCAGGCGCGCCTTGCCGAACCGCTGTGCTGTGGACGGGAGTTGACCAGTGTGTGCCGGTGCACCCGCCGATAGGGGCACCGAGTCGCATCGTACCTGCGCCGTTGGCCCGGGCCGAAGGGTGCCGCACTGCCCTTCACGGCGGAAAAGCGATCCCCGGCAATCGGCGGACCGCTCCGGAAGATGGTCACCCAGGGTGAGGGGGTCGGCGGGGCAAAGTGCCCAAAAGGAGAATAGTGAGTGGTACGAAGCCCCCGATCACGGGGGAACAACCGGGGGCTTCGCGTCCGCCGGCGGCCTCGACCGGCCGCACAATGAGAACGTAAGTCCTGTACGCCCCGTCGGTCAAGCGGAGTTGGCGCAGTCGGCGGGGATCGGACCGCGAGACCCGGCGGACCGCCCGGCGCCGCTCACGGAGTGTGACGGTCAGGTTCGTCCGCGCGGTGTTGTGGTCGTTTTGTGCGGTCCCGGCAGCACCTCGTACCCCCCTCCGCGCTGAAGAATCAGCAGTTCTGCGTACGGGCGCGTCGGGTCGGCGGCGAAATGCCCGCGCTCCGCCCGCATCCAGCCGTCCCAGAAATCGGACAGCTCTGCGCCGTCACGGAGTTGACCCCTTTCCCAGGAGTGCTCATGCGGCAACTCCATCCACAGCAGACACGCGAGGTGGGGCCGCAGCGCGCGGCGCCCCGCGCCGACGCCCTCCACCAGCACCACCGGCTCCGGCCCGATCTCCCGCTCCGGCGGGGCGAACCGGCGGGTCACCCAGTCGTAGGCGCGGAAGCGGGCCGTCTCTCCGCGGCCGAGGGGATCGAGCACCTGCTCGCGCAGCCGCCCGGTCCACTCGAACAGCTCCTCGTGCGTCGCGAGATCATCCAGATGCAGGACGGGTGCGCCGCCGAGCGCCGCCGCAAGCCGCCCGCTGAAGGTGGTCTTCCCGGACCCCGCGTGCCCGTCGACGGCCACCAGGCGCACGGGGCCGAGGGACGGGGGCTGCGCCAGCAGCCAGGGGGCGAGGTCGTCGAAGGAGGCCGGGCCGTTGCGGAGCGGAGCATTCACCGGGCCAGCCTAGGGGGAGGGCCAGGCGGATCACCCGATGGTGGGGGTGGGTGGCCGGGGGATTGACGGCCGTGGCGGTCCTTCCCCCGTCCTGCCGGTATCAGGGGCGTCGTGACGGGGAATCACTGGCGCACCGGCGCGCGGAGCCCGTGCGTGCGCCTCGCCCGCAGTACGCCCGCACAACCTTCCACCCCTCCCTCCGTAGCTCCCTCCTCACCACCATCCGTATCCCGTAGAAGACTGGGGGACCAGCGCCATGTCCAGCAGTACGCCCAGCAGACCCACCCCGCGCCGTACCGTGCTCGCCGCCGCCCTGGGCGCCGCGGCGGCCGCCTCCCTCCCGGCCGCGTCCTCGGCGGCCTCCTCGCAGGCCTCGTCCGGGACGTCCTCGGGGCCACCCGGATCCGGCCCGTCCGGCTCATCCGGCCCGTCCGGCTCATCCGGTTCCGCGTCCCCCTCCTCTTCCTCCGTCTCCGGGAGCGCCGCCGTCGACTACTACGCCTGGTCCTCCGCCGACGACTGGCGGCACGGCACCGCCGACGGCACCCGCATCCGTACCGGGCGGCGCGACGGCCTGGTCCTCGACCGGCCGGCGGGCACGCTGGAGTACACCGACCCGCACACCGGCACCAAGGCCCCGTGGGAGTACGCCACCTGGACCGCGCCGGTCCGTACCCCTCCCGCCCCCGCGAGCGAGGTCATCGCCTCCTGGAACGCCGATGCGCCCGCCGGCACCTGGATCCAGACGGAGGTGCGCGGCACCTACACCGACCGCACCCGGACCCCCTGGTACGTCATGGGCCGCTGGACGGCCGGCGACGGCCCCGGCGACATCCGCCGTACGTCCGTCGACGGCCAGGGCGACGGCCGCAGCAAGGTCTCCACCGACACCCTCGCCGTCGACGACCCGGCCTCGGGCCTGCGCATCGCCTCGTACGAACTGCGCCTGACCCTCTACCGCAGGGCCGGCAGCCGCCTCACGCCCACCGTGTGGCGGATCGGCGCGATGGGCTCGGACGTCCCCGACCGCTTCACCGTGCCGGCCTCCGTGCCGGGGAGCGGCGCGGGGCGCGAACTGCGCGTGCCGCGCTACTCGCAGGAGATCCACAAGGGGCAGTACCCGGAGTACGACAACGGCGGGGAGGCCTGGTGCAGCCCGACCTCCTCGCAGATGGTCCTCGCGCACTGGGGCCGGGTGCCCACCGCCGAGGAGCTCGCGTGGGTGGACCCCGACTACGCCGACCCCCAGGTCTGCCACGCCGCCCGCTTCACCTTCGACTACCAGTACAAGGGGTGCGGCAACTGGCCCTTCAACGCGGCCTACGCGGCCACGTACCGCGACGTGCAGGCAGTGGTCACCCGGCTGCGCTCGCTCGGCGACGTCGAGAAGCTGATCCGCGCCCGGATCCCCGTCATTACCTCCCAGTCCTTCCTCGCCTCCGAACTCGACGGGGCGGGCTACGGCACGGCCGGCCACCTGATGTGCGTCGTCGGATTCACCCGGCAGGGCGACGTGGTCGCCAACGACCCGGCGAGCCCGTCGAACGCGGCGGTCCGGCGGGTCTACAAGCGCCGTCAGTTCGAGAACATCTGGCTCAGGACCAAGCGCTACAACGCCCAGGGGCAGGTCAGGAGCGGCTCCGGCGGCGTCTGCTACCTCTATTTCCCCGTTCGGCCGGAGGAGCGGCAGCGGCGGGTGCTGCGGGAGCTGGGGATCCGCTGACGGGCGGAGCGGTCACCTCCGTACGATCGGGCGCGGACAGACGTGTGCGTCGTACACCGTACGGAAGGAACCATGACTGTGCATCAGAGAGCCGCTGCCGCCGCCTCCGGCACCACTTCCCCCTCCACCAACTCCCCCTCCATCCCTTCCCCCTCCATCGACTCCGTCGTGCCGGAGATCCGGCGGGCCCGGCCGGAGGAACGGGACGCGATCAGCCTGCTGCTGGGGGAGTCCTTCATGGAGGACCCCGTCAGCGGCTGGGTCTTTCCCGACGAGGCGCACCGCCGCGCCGTCCACCCCGGGTTCTTCGGGGTGTTCCTGGACGCGGCGCTGCGCGACGGGTGGGTCGACGTGACGGACGACCTGTCGGCGGCGGCGCTGTGGATACCGGTGCAGGTGGTGGACGGTGCTGGTGATGCCGGTGCCGATGCCGGTGCCGGTGATGTTGATGCCGGTGATGTTGAGGGGCGCGAGGATGATGGGGACGCCGGGGGTGACGAGGAGATGACCGAGCTGCTGGCGATGGCGGATCCCGAGAACGACCGCGCCCGGATCGTCGCCGAGCTGACGGAGGCCGCCCACCCCGGCGACCGCGCGCACTACTACCTGCCGACCATCGTCGCCGCTCCCGGCCGGCGCGGCGAGGGCCGGGGCAGGGCGCTTCTGACGACCGTCCTCGACCGGTGCGACGAGGAGGGTATGCCCGCCTACCTGGAGGCGAGCAACGCCCGGAGCAGGGGCCTCTACGAGCGCCTCGGCTTCGCCCTCACCGGTACGCCCATCGACCTGCCGGATGGCGGGCCGCGGATGTGGCCGATGTGGCGGGAGCCGCGGGGCTGACGCGGCGTCCGGGCGGGCCCTCCCGGGAGCGCTGCGGGGCGGCCCGCGCCGGAGCACTCCCGGGACGGCATCCGGACATATTTCCCCTCCGGGTCATTTGTTGGCATGATCGGCTATTGGCATGATCGACGCCGTGCGGACGAGGGTGAATGAAAGCTGAATGCGGATCGCTGATTTCCGCTTGCTGCTTCCATTCGAACGAACGATCAGTAGCCTCTGCTCACATGTCCCCGAGACGAGCTGGAGCAAGAGACTGATGGAGCGTCCCACCTGGGCCCCCCAGGGCATCGACCTGTCCGTGCCGAGCGTGTCCCGGATCTACGACTACTACCTGGGCGGCTCGCACAACTTCGAGGTCGACCGGGAGGCCGGCCGGCGGGCCATGGAGGCCTTTCCCGGGCTGCCGAAGATCATGCAGGCGAACCGGGCCTTCATGCGGCGCGCCGTGCGCCACGCCGTCGGCGAGGGCGTCACCCAGTTCCTCGACATCGGCTCGGGCATCCCGACCTTCGGCAACGTCCACGAGATAGCCCAGGCGGCGGACCCGCGTTCGCACGTCGTCTACGTCGACCACGACCCCGTCGCCGTCGCGCACGGCCGGGCCGTCCTGGAGGGCGACCCGCGCTCCGCCGTCCTGCCCGCGGACTTCCGCAAGCCCCATGACATCCTGACCAGTGACGAGGTCGGCAGGCTCCTCGACCTGGACCGGCCGGTCGCACTGCTGCTCGTGGCCGTCCTCCACTTCGTGGAGGACCAGGACGACCCGTGGGCGGCGGTGGCCGAGCTGCGCGACGCGCTGGCGCCGGGGAGCCTGCTCGTCCTCACGCATGCGACGACCGAAACCGGTCCGATCAAGCCGGAGGAGGGGCGGGGAGTGTCGGGCGTCTACCGCAACGTGGGCTCGCCGCTGCTGATGCGCTCGCGCCCGGAAGTGGCGCGCTTCTTCGACGGCTTCGAGATGGTCGAGCCGGGGCTCGTGGCCATGCCGGACTGGCGGCCCGACCCGGTGGAGAGCGCCGGCGGAGCGGACGACGACCCGGCCATGTATGTCGGCTTCGCGGGAGTGGGGCGCAAGCCATGACCCGAAAGCCGCGCGGCGAGAAGCCGAGCGGATCCGGAGACGGAACGGCGGGGCCGGTTACCGGTGGCCCTGCCGGGGCAGAAGTCACAAGGCCTCGCAGGGGGAGCGAGGCCGGGACCGAGGGCGCAAGCGGAATCAGAAACGGAATCGAAAGCGGAAGCGGAACCGAGGTCGGGGTGGGTATCGGGAGCGGGGCGTTGTCGCCACTGGACACGGCGGCCGCGGGCAGAGTGGCGGGCCGTTGCGGGCGGGACGGCGACGGGACCGGTGACCGGGACGGTGACCGGGACGGGGACTGGGACGGGGACTGGGACGGGGACCGGGACGGGGCGCAGACCGGCGGTGGCCGGGACGGTGACCGCGAGCCGGGCGTGATGCCGGAAGGCGCGCCCGGGGCGGACGGCGCAGGTGGTCCGGACGGTTCGCGGGCACGCAATGCCCACGCCCAGATGGACCGTGACGTACGAGGGCCGGGCGGGGGAGACCCGGGCCCCGGCCGGACGCGCTCCGTCCCCGTGACCGGTCGAACGCCCGGCACGCCGGTGACCGGTCAGGTGCCCATGCCCACCACGCCGGTGCCCGGCCAGGCACCCAACGGGCTCCTGCCCTCTGGGTCCCTGCCCTCTGGGCTCCTGCCCTCCGGGCAGGACGCCCTCCGCCGCTTCGCCGCCGTCTGGAGCCGGGCCGTCTACCCTGCCACGGCGACCTCCATGACCCGCGCCGAGTTCGAGGACTACCTCGTCCCGCTCGCCGCCATCCTCCGTACGGCGCTCCGCTCGCAGCCCTTCGACCCCGAGCCCGCGGCCGAGGTCGGCGTGGCGCTCGTCCGGGCGCACTGCACCGACCCGGACGCCCTGTCGCTGATCCTGGGCGCGGTCGACTCGTACCTCGTCCTGTACTGCCCGCCGGACCGGAACCTGACGGGCGAGGAGAGCCGCGCCCGCTGCTCGCGCCTGCAGCACACCGTCGCCGCCGGCTTCGCCCGCGCCCTGCGCGAGCGGACCCTCGCCGAGCAGGAGGCCCTCTCGCGCGCCGCCCTCGCCGCGCAGGCCGAGACGGAGCGCGCGCTGCACACCAGCGAGGAGCGGTTCCGCGCCGTGTTCGAGGGCGCCGCGATCGGCGTCGGGATAGCGGACGTGGACGGCCGCATCATGGACGTCAACGACGCGCTGAGCCGTATGTTCGGCACCAACGCAGCCGAGGTCACCGGCCGGAACGTCGGCGAGATGGTCCACCCCGACGACTCGCCCGACGTCTGGGGCCTCTACAGCGAGCTCGTCCGCGGCGAGCGCGACTACTACCGCGTCGAGAAGGCGTACTACCGCGGCGACGGCAGCGTGCTGTGGACCGACCTGTCCGTAGCCCTGCTGCGCGACGCCCACGGCCGCCCCCAGTACCAGCTCGCGCTCCTGGAGGACATCACCGAGCGCCGCCTGCTGCACGAGCAGCTGCGCTACGAGGCCACGCACGACGCCCTCACCGGCCTGCCCAACCGCACGCTGTTCTTCGAGCGGCTCGACCGGGCCCTGGCCCCCGGCGGGGACCGCTTCGGCGTCTGCTACCTCGACCTCGACGGCTTCAAGGCCGTCAACGACAGCCTGGGCCACGCCGTGGGCGACCGGCTGCTCGTCGCCGTGGCCGAGCGGCTGCGCTCGTGCGCCGAGGAGCCCGCGGAGCTCGTCGCCCGCCTCGGCGGCGACGAGTTCGTGGCCCTGCTGACCGGCCCCACCGCGCAGGAGGACGCGACCGCCCTCGCCCGCCGGATGCTGTCCGCGCTCGCCGAGCCCGTACGCCTGGACGGCCGGGACCTCTCCGTGCGGGCCAGCATCGGCATCGTGGACGGCGCGTCCGGCGCGAGCGGCGCCGCGGAGGTGCTGCGCAGCGCCGACATCACCATGTACCGCGCGAAGGCCGCGGGCGGGAACCGCTACGAGCTCGCCGACGCGGACTCCGACGCCCGCGCCATCGCCCGGCACGACCTGACCAACTGCCTGCCGGCGGCGCTCGACAACGGCGAGTTCTTCATCGAGTACCAGCCGCTCGTCCGGCTCCACGACGGCACGGTGCGGGGCGCGGAGGCGCTCGTGCGCTGGCTGCACCCCGTCCACGGCGTGCTGGGACCGGACCAGTTCATCCCGCTCGCCGAGAGCACCGGCCTGATCGTGCCCCTGGGGCGCTGGGTGCTGCAGGAAGCCGCACGGCAGGCGCGCGCCTGGCGGGCCGAGGGCACGTGCGAGGTGCCGATGCGGGTCAACGTTAACCTCTCGCCCTCGCAGCTGCGCCACCCCTCCCTCGTCGCCGACACGGTGGCCGTCCTCGACAGCTCCGGCCTGGACCCGTCGGCCCTGTGCCTGGAGGTCACCGAGAACGCCCTCATCGGCGCCGACGAGGAGGAGCTGCGGCCGCTGCGCCAGCTCGCCGACCTGGGCGTGGACATCGCCTTGGACGACTTCGGCACCGGCTACTCCAACCTCTCCTACCTGCGCAGGCTCCCCGTCAGCACGCTGAAGCTGGACCGTTCCTTCACCCGGGGCATGCAGCGTGCGCCGGCCGACCCCGTCGATGTGAAGATCGTCGAGGGGATCGTCTCGCTCGCCCACACCCTCGACCTGTCGGTGACGGTCGAAGGGGTGGAGACGGGCACGCAGGCGGAGCACCTGAGGGTGCTGGGGTGCGATACCGCGCAGGGGTGGTACTACGCGCGGCCGGGCCCGCCGGAGCGGCTGCACACGCTGTCGCTGGTGGACGCGGCGTCGTAGGCGGCGTCGTAGGCGTAGGCGTAGGCGTAGGCGTGGGCGTGGGCGGGCGTCGGTATGGGGGTAGGCGTAGGCGTCGGTGCAGGCGTGCGTGCCGTACGGGGTTCCGTCAGCCGAGCTGCTGAGCCTCATGGTCCGTCAGGAGCCGTGACCGCAGCAGGAAGCGCTGCCCTTCCGGAGCTTCGAGGGAGAAGCCGCTGCCGCGGCCGGGCACCACGTCCACGGTGAGGTGGGTGTGACGCCAGCGCTCGAACTGGTCGGCGGACATCCAGAAGCCGACCGGTTCCGCGACGCCCTCCACCGCCAGCTCGGCGAGCAGGACGTCCGAGCCGCCCGTACGGAACTCGCCCTCCGGGTAGCACATCGGCGAACTGCCGTCGCAGCAGCCGCCGGACTGGTGGAACATCAGGGGGCCGTGCCGCTCGCGCAACAGGCGCACGAGGCGGGCTGCGGCGGGGGTGAGGGCGACGCGCGAGAGGGGGGCTTCGGGGCGGCCGTCGGGGCGGCCGGTCCTTTGCGGACTCACCGTTGATCTCCCTTGTCCGTAGGGTTTCCATCGGGTTTCCGTCGGAGTGCACAGCCTGCCCCGATCGGCTCCCGTCTGCCAGGGGTGTGCGGAGTGGGTGAGGCCACGGGCGGGCCCGCGGACAGAGCCACGGGCGGGGCCACGGAGAGAGCCATGGGCGGGGCCACGGACAGAGCCACGGGCGGGGCCCGGGGAAACGGGGGATCTCCAGCATGACCGGATCCACCCACCGGCCCGCTCGCGCCCCACCGCGACGGCGTACTCGCGTCTCGACACGCACTCACGTCGCCCACGGCGAGGGAAGCGACGGGCCACCTCTCTGTTCCGGAAGGTGTCCGATGAACCTCGTGCTCCAGGCCTTACCGATCGCCGCCCCCACCCTCGGATGGGCCGCCCACGCCCTCTTCCTCGGCCGCCGCCTGCGCACCGCCCGCACCGACCCGCTCACCGGCCTCATGCGCCGCGAGGAGTTCACCAACCGGGCGCAGCGGGCGGTGAAGCGGCCGCACGCCGCCGTCCTGCTGCTCGACCTCAACGGGTTCAAGCAGATCAACGACACGCACGGGCACGACGTCGGCGACCAGGTCATCGCGGCGGTCGGGCGGCGCCTGTCCGCCTGGTGCCGGGAGCGGGGCGGATTCGCGGCGCGGCTGGGCGGCGACGAGTTCACCGCCGTGGTGCGCCTCGCGCCGGAAGCCGACCTGGACTCCGAGCTGACGTACAGCCTCTCCGCACGTCTCTCGGCGCCGCTGGAGACCAGCAGCGTCACCCTCTCCCCGCGTGCCTCCATAGGCATCTGCCGCACCAGCCACCGGCCCGGCGCCGCCCTCCCGGACCTGCTCCGGGGCGCGGACGAGGCGATGTACACCGCCAAGCGCCTCGGCGAACACTGGCGTCCCGCCGGCCCCGTCGACCTCTACCGCACCACCAACGGCCGCCGCGACGGCCGCTCCGGCACCCGCTCGGGCGTCCGCGCGGGTGTCCGCGCGGGTGTCCGCTCCGGCGCCCACCTGACGCTGCTCGCACCGATGCGCAGGAACGCGTCGTAACCGGGGCCGTAACCGGGTCCGCCACGGCCGTACCTGACACCGCCTCACCCCGCACACCTCACCCCGCACCCGGCGCCCGCACCCCGCCCGGCGGGCCGCCGGGGAATCCGACTTGGTATGACTGGTCCCTTACGAGGGAGAGAAGGAGATTCGAGGCCGAATGGGCGAGCCCTTGAACGAGAACGGCGAGGACGACTTCGTCATCGCGCCGCCGGACGCGACGCGACCGCCGATGCCGCAGGCGCAGGCGCAGGCGCCGGGCCAGGGACCGGTACCGGTCCAGGCAGCGCCGCCGCAGCAGTACGGAGCAGCACCGGCGTACGGAACGGGGCCGACGTACGGAGCAGCACCCGGATACGGAGCGGCACCGGCGTACGGAGCGGCACCTCCCTACGCAGCGGCGGCACCTCCCTACGGAACGGGCCCGGTCCCGCCGCCCATGTACGCACCGGGCGCCCCTGGAGTACCCGGTGCACCCGGTATGCCCGGCGTACCTGGCGTACGCGTACCCGGCGTACCTGGCATACCGAAGGCGCCGCCGCGGAAGGGACTGATAGCCCTCGCAGTGGCCGTAGGACTGGTCCTCGTCGTCGCGCTGGGCGCGGGCGTCTGGATGCTGCTGCCGGGTGACGGAACGCGGGACGGATCCGGCAAGGGCGGCTCGGGCGGAAGCCGGGCGACGGTGTCGTGGAGCCTCCCGTACACCAGGTCGGGGCTCGATCACCCCAGGATGATCCGTGGCGTGTGGTTCACCGAAAAGACCGTGGTCAAGGGTCTGCCGGAGCGCCTCGTAGGCCTGGACCCGAAGACCGGCAAACAGCGGTGGGAGGCCCCCACCCCCGGTTCGGGCAGCGTCCTGTGCCAGGCGTCGGCGGACTCCACGGCGGGCATCGCGG
This sequence comes from Streptomyces sp. KLMMK, assembly GCF_036961605.1. Taxonomy (NCBI): domain Bacteria; kingdom Bacillati; phylum Actinomycetota; class Actinomycetes; order Kitasatosporales; family Streptomycetaceae; genus Streptomyces; species Streptomyces sp. KLMMK. The sequence goes on along the minus strand of NZ_JBAMDC010000087.1, from coordinate 10,549 downwards.
TCCTCGCCCGCGGCTCCGGGGCGGCGTGCCACACCTTCTACGCCGTCGACCTGACGTCGGGCAAGATGCTGTGGGAGCACTCCACCGGCTCCGACAACTGGGCTCCCTCCGGCGGCCCCCGGATCGCCCGCAGCGGCGACGTCGTGGTGGTCTCCGCGGACGACCACGTCACCACCGCGTACCGGGTGAGCGACGGCAAGCAGCTGTGGAAGGACGACGACAAGGGCCTGTACGAGGACGACGACGCCAAGGACACCTGCCGGGGCGACGGTTACACGGGCGGCAAGCAGCTCGTGCGCATCCAGCACTGCCTCCTCGGCAGCAAGGACCCGGGCGCGTACCTCGCCGCGGTCGACCCGGCCACCGGCCACGCGAAGTGGAAGTACCGCCTCGGCGAATACGGCGGGCAGGGACAGGTCCTCGCGACGTCCCCGATCGTCGTCGACGACCCCGAGCAGCCCTCCGAGGGCCGCATGCGCGTGAGCGTCCTCGACGATGCCGGCAAGCTCCGCACCCGCCTCGAAGGCGCGCCCAAGCGCCGCTACGGCCTCACCCGCGGCGACGGCAGCGCCCCGGCCACGGACGTCCGGATCGCGGGCGACAAGCTGGTGATGGCGTCGGACGGCGACGGTGACGACGGCGACAAGGACTCCGAGGACAACAACCAGCTGACCGCCTGGTCCCTGACCACCGGAAAGCGCCTGTGGGACCAGCGCGCGACGGGCTACCTGCAGACGTACCACCTGGTGGCGACGTCGGACACCGACGACATCCTGGCCTACTCGGCGGGCAACATCCACGACCCGTCCACCCTGGTCCGCTTCGACCCGGCGACGGGATCCCGTAAGACCGTCCGCACCTACCGCCCCACCCCCACCAAGGCCTGGATAGGCTCCGATCCCTACCCGGTAGCCCACGGCAAGTCCCTCTTCCTCTCGTCGGGTTACGTCTCGGAGAAGAAGGGCACCGAGCCCGAACGCCGCCAGAAGTCCCTGATGGCCCTCCCGGGCAACGACGGCTGACGCGCGGAAGACCTGCCTGAGCGGCAGGAGGGGCCTCCGGCTTGAGTGGAGCCGGAGGCCCTTTCGTATGCGCGGTCGAGGCCGTGGCCTGTTGTACCTCCCCAGGAGGAACAACACACGGCTGCTGACCACACGTTCGCAGGAGCGCACCACAACCATCCGGACAAACAAGCCCTGTTGGTGACGTTTCTTCCCGCACGCCCCCCAACCGATCCCAACTCCCCTCAGAAGCGGCAATCAGTCACGATGTCACCGAAAGGTCGGGAAAGATCCTGTACCTACCGCAACATCCACCACTCGGAGGAGAACGTGACGTTCCTGAGGAACGCCGCAGTAGCCGCATCGATCGCCGTCGCCGCGATCGCCGGCTTCGCCGCACCGGCCGGCGCCGACCCGGTTCCCAACACCGCCGAAGCCCAGGCGACCAGCACCGACGGTCAGAGCAAGACCAGCACCGCCGGCCTGGCGCCGATCTCGGCGAACACCCCGGTTCAGCGCGCCTCGAGCTCCACCGAGCGTGAACTGGCCGCCAACTGCTGGAACGGCCGCACCGACGGGGGCCGCAACTTCTTCATGACGTGCAACGGCACCTCGTACCACGTGTACGTGGACTGCACGGACGGCCGCCACTTCTTCCCGGAAACCTTCTCGGGCCAGTGGGACTTCCGCCTGACCTGCCCCGTGGGAACCCGAGCCGTCTGGGGCGGTAGCTGGTAACACCCACCACATCGGCTGGGCGCCGGGCCCGGCGCCCAGCCGATGGCCACGGCGACCATGCGGCCACCCTGCCCCGTCCCGCAGCGCGGGATCCCGGCCGACTGTTGACACCGCAGAATGTAAAGCTTACTTTCCATTCATGCGAAACGAGGTCCGCCGGCTGCGTGGCCTCCAAGGGCTGTCCCAGCAAGCACTGGGCACGGCGCTCGGAGTCTCCCGGCAGACGGTGAACGCCATCGAACAGGGCCGCTACGACCCGTCGCTGCCACTGGCCATACGAATAGCCCGGCACTTCGGGCTCGCCGTTGAGGAGATCTTCCATGTCGACGACGCCTAGCACCGGTCGCACGCCCATGCGGTGGGCCGTGCTCGCCCTGACCGTGGTCGCGGGCGCGGCGATGGCGGGGGTCATGGCGGTGCGCGGAGACATCATGATGGCCGTCCTCCTGCCGGCCATCAGCATCGGCTACGGACTCTTCGTCACCTTCGCCGCATCCCGCAGCGACGTCGCCGCACAGCTCAGCGGACACGAAGAGGACGAACGCCGCCGGCTCATCAACCTCCGGGCGGGCGCGATGACAGCGAACGTCCTCGTCGCCGCGCTCGTGTGCGGCGTCGCCTACGAACTGGCCCGCGACGAACTCGGCGGCCCCTTCACCCTCCTGAGCGCACTCGCCGGCTTCACCTACATCGTGTCCTCGGCCGCCTACACCCGCACCGGGAGCACGTCGCTGTAAGTTCCCGAAGCAACTCGGCCGGGTGCTCGACCTTGGGGCGGCGCGCCTCTCACCCGCTGCGATGGTCCACCGGCGTGCGTGGTTGTTCGACGTTTCGAGGTCCGCGCGGACGTAACCGTCAGGGGCCCGGGCGCGATGAGGGGCTGGCAGGGCAGCCAGGGCCTGTCTCCCTGATCCGCGCACATTTGGTTCGCGCTGTTCGGCTATTCGGTGACAGGGTGCAGTTATGGATCAAGCAGAGGTATTGCTCATCGGAGGGCGCGCTGGCGTCGGCAAGACGACGGTGGGGTGGGAGGTCTCAGCGCGTCTGCGCGCCGCGATGGTTGCTCACTGTGTAATCGAAGGTGACTTCATGGGGCAGGCACATCCTGCTCCGGAGGGGGACCCCCGCCGCAAGGCGATCGCAGAGCGCAATCTGACGGCGCTCTGGTCGAACTACGCCGAGCTGGGGTACCGCCGCTTGATCTATACGCACACCGTGAGCGTTCTGGCCGAGAACGAGGGCATGTTCCAGCGCGCCATGGGCGCGAATGTCAGGATCATACGGGTAGTGCTCACCGCCTCCGATGCCACCGCCCGTGAGCGGCTGACCGGTCGGGAACTGGGCTCTGAGCTGGAGCACGAGCTGAGGAGCAGCGCCCGTAAGGCACGGATTCTGGATGAGCAGACGCCCCTGGACACGGTGCGAGTGGCGACCGACGGACGTTCCGTCGTCGACATAGCGCGCGAAGTGATGGGCGCTACCGGCTGGCTGCCCAGCACCTCCGGTTAGGTTCTCCGCCGCTCAGTGCCGGGTCCGGATGACGATGGCAGCGAGGTGGAGTGCGGCCTGGTAGGCGATGGCGAGCTTGTCCGTCCGCATGGCCAGGCCGCGCCACTGCGGCACGGATCCCGCGCTGGCGGAGATGCTCTCGGATCGCGCGGGACGAATAGGCGCGGTCAGCCAGGACGGCATCCGGCCGGGTCCTCGGTCTTCCCGGACCGCTTCGCGGAACACGGATGCCTGTCATGACGGCCTCGAAGGCTGGTGCGTCGCCCGCCTGGCCCGCGGTGACGCGGAGGACCAAGGGGCGAGCGGGGAGGGCCCCCGACCCGTGCTTTCAGCAGGTCGGAGGCCCCTTTCCCACATACTCAGAAGAAGCCCAGCTTCTTCGGGGAGTAGCTGACCAGGAGGTTTTTGGTCTGCTGGTAGTGGGTCAGCATCATTTTGTGGGTTTCCCTGCCTATGCCCGACTGCTTGTAGCCGCCGAAGGCTGCGTGGGCCGGGTAGGCGTGGTAGCAGTTGGTCCAGACTCGGCCGGCTTGGATGGCTCGGCCGGCTCGGTAGGCCGTGGTGCCGTTGCGGGTCCAGACGCCGGCGCCGAGGCCGTAGAGGGTGTCGTTGGCGAGGGTAATGGCGTCGTCGAATTCGGTGAAGGGGGTTACCGCTACGACCGGGCCGAAGATTTCCTCCTGGAAGACGCGCATGTCGTTGCGGCCTTCGAGGATGGTGGGCTGGACGTAGTAGCCGCCGGCCAGTTCGCCGCCGAGGTCGGCGCGATGGCCGCCGGTGAGGGTGCGGGCGCCTTCCTGGCGGCCGATGTCCAGGTAGGAGAGGATCTTTTCGAGTTGGTCGTTGGAGGCCTGGGCGCCGATCATCGTGGCGGTGTCCAGAGGGTGGCCCGGGACGATCTGTTCGGTGCGGGCCGTTGCTGCTTCCATGAACGTTGCGTAGTGGCCCTGTTGGATCAGGGCTCGCGACGGGCACGTGCAGACTTCGCCCTGGTTCAGGGCGAACATGGTGAAGCCTTCCAGCGCCTTGTCGAGGAAGTCGTCGTCCGCTGCGGAGACGTCGTCGAAGAAGATGTTCGGGCTCTTGCCGCCGAGTTCGAGGGTGACCGGCTTCAGGTTCTCCGACGCGTACTGCATGATCAGGCGGCCCGTGGTCGTCTCCCCGGTGAAGGAGATCTTGGCTACGCGCGGGCTGGCCGCGAGCGGCTTGCCCGCCTCCACGCCGAAGCCGTTGACGACGTTCACCACGCCCGGGGGGATCAGGTCCGCCACCAGGTCGAGCCAGATGTGGATCGAGGCCGGGGTCTGCTCGGCCGGCTTGAGGACGACCGCGTTGCCCGTTGCCAGGGCCGGGGCCAGTTTCCACGCCGCCATCAGGATCGGGAAGTTCCACGGGATGATCTGGGCCACCACGCCCAGCGGCTCGTGGAAGTGGTACGCGACCGTGTCCTCGTCGATTTCCGAGAGGCTGCCCTCTTGGGCGCGGATCGCGCCCGCGAAGTAGCGGAAGTGGTCGATCGCCAGCGGGATGTCCGCGGCCAGGGTCTCGCGGACCGGCTTGCCGTTCTCCCACGACTCCGCGACGGCCAGCATCTCCAGGTGCTGCTCCATGCGGTCCGCTATGCGGTTCAGCACGGCCGCCCGCTCGGCCGGGGACGTGCGGGCCCACGCCGGTGCCGCCGCGTGCGCCGCGTCCAGCGCGCGTTCGACGTCCTCCGCCGTGCCGCGGGCGATCTCGGTGAACGGCATGCCCGTCACCGGCGTCGGGTTCTCGAAGTAGCCGCCCTGCTTCGGCGGTACGTACTCGCCTCCGATCCAGTGGTCGTACCGCGGGCGGTACGAGACCACCGCGTCCGGGGAGCCGGGGTTCGCGTAGCGAGGCATGAGGGGCCCTTCCCTTCCCGTTCTCGGGATTCCGGGGTTCCGGTTCGCTGCCGGTCCCGGCAGGGAGGGCAGCGACCGGACGCTAGTGCCGCCGACGTTGCGCCAACGTTGCCCCGCCCTTGCGCAGGCCCTGCGCATACGTCCCCCGTAACCTCCTCGCCTCCGCCGCCACCCCCGCCCGCTGCGGCGCGCTCGCCGGCAGTGCCGCCAGCAGCCTCTCCCACACCTCCAGGTCCTCCTCGCCCCACCGGCTGTCCGCCCACAGCTGCAGCGCCCACGCGTCCCCGCCGCTCAGCACCGCCCGCCGCAGCCGCCCCTCGGCCAGCCGCCGCGCCCGGCACACCCCCGGCGCCTCCGAGGAGGGCAGCAGCGGGCCGCCGTACGCGCGCAGGGCGCCACGTACGTCACCCGCCTCCAGGTCGCGCTCCACCCGGGCGACATCCGTCTCGACCGGCCCGCACAGCCGGTACGGGCGGGAGGCCAGCAGCGGTCCCACCAGGCGTCGCAGGCGCGACAGCTCGGCCCGTAGCGTCACCGGCGGCACCGGGCGGTCCCCGTACAGCTCCGCCGCGAGCCGGTCTCCCGTCAGCCCCTCGGGGTGTCCGGCCAGCAGGACCAGGATCTCGCTGTGCCGTCTTCCCAGGTGCATGCGGCGGCCGTCCGGTGTCGTCAGCATCGCTTCGTCCTGGCCCAGGGCCGTCAGCTCGTGGGCACGGACCCCTCCCGGCCCGCGGTCCCGCTCCGCCAGCCTCGCCTCCGCCGCCAGGGCCGTCGCCCGCACCAGCGCCAGGCTGTGCGGCGCCGCCAGGTGGTCACCGCCCGTCAGGTCCACCGCGCCCAGCAGCCGGCCGGTCCGCGGGTCGTGCACCGGCGCGGCCGCGCACGTCCATGGCTGGACCGCGCGGTTGTAGTGCTCGGTGGCGAAGATCTGCACGGCGTGGTCCAGCGCGAGCGCCGTACCGGGCGCGTTCGTACCGGCGTGCCGCTCGTCCCAGCGGGCACCGGCGACGAAGTTCATGGCCTCGGCCCGGCTCCGTACCCCCCGGTGCCCCTCGACCCACAGCATCCAGCCCGACGCGTCGCAGACCGCCAGCAGGTGCGCCCCGTCGTCCGCGATCGTGCCCAGCAGCTCCCTGAAGAGCGGCATCACGAACGCCAGCGGATGCGCCCCGCGGTACTCCTCCAGCTCCGCGTCGGCCAGCTCGACCGGTGCGAGGAAGTCCGCCGCGGGCAGCGCCGCCGCCGACCGCCGCCACGAATCCGCGACCACCGCCCGGACCCGCGGACTCACCCTCCCCCCGGTCACGAACTCCTCGTGCGCCCCGCGGACCGTACGGCTCCGCTCGCCCGGGTCCTCGCCGCCCGCCATCGCCAGCCAGGGATTGACCGCATTGACCGCGTTGACCGCGTTGGCCGCATTGACCACATTGATCGCATCGATCGCATCGACCACGGGGATCCTCCGCCCTCCAAGTCCTTCCGAGTCTCTCCCGGCCCAGCCCGGCCCACCCCAGCCCATCCCAGCCCTTCCGAGCCCTTTCGAGCCTTACGGGGCTTGCGGTGTGCGCCGTTCCGCCACGACGCTTCCCTTACCCATCGGACACGAACGGAAGAGACGAAGAAACAGCCATGCCCAAAGTTCTGCTCGACATCCTCGAGCGCACCGCAGCCGCCTACATCACCACCTTCCTCGGTCTCCTCCTCGCCGACGGGTTCGACCTCACCGACGTCTCCGCGCTCAAGGCCGCGGCCATCGCCTCCCTGCCTGCCGCCCTCTCCGTCATCAAGGGCGCGATAGGCACCCGCTTCGGCGAGAAGGGCACCGCCGCCTGGCTGCCGGAGCGCAGCGGCGGCGGCAGCAGCAAGAGCGGCAGTAAGAGGGGAAGCAAGAAGGGGCAGTAAGAGGGGGCAGTAAGAGGGGGCAGTGAAAGGGGGGCAGTGAGAGGGGCAGCATTAGCCGTGCCACTCCCACCCGCAAGCCGCGCACCGGACGCTGATCGTTCACACGGGGTGTGAGCCGCGCACCCGCGATCGCCCCCGCACACACGTTCCCGCACCCGCCCGCCGCGCGCTTGACTCGTTCCTGCGAGTCCCAATGGAGCGACGGGACCCGGGCCGTCGGTCCTTCCCCCGAGCCGGCGACCCACCGCCTCGTACCGCCGGGCGGACGGTACGGGGCGGGCCCGTGCGCCCGAGCGGGGGGTCGTACGGGCGTCTCCGCGTACCCCGCCGTCGCGTCGCGCGGCGCAGGTGCAACGATGTGGTCGTCATGAGAGCAGGGCCGCAGCCGGAACAGGGACCGCGAGCGCTGCGAGCCGCCGTGTTCGCAGCGGTCTGTGTGCTGCTCGCTGCCCTGGGCCACGCGGTCATGTCCGGGACGACCGTCCCCTGGTGGGCCGTCGCCGTCGCGCTGTGCGGTACGGGCAGCGGGGCGTGGTTCCTGGCGGGACGCGAGCGCGGCCCGCTGCTGATCACGCTCGCCACGGTCGGCGCCCAGACCGGGCTCCACTTCTTCTTCGGCCTCGCCCAGAACGTCGTCGTGAACGCGGCACGGGCCGCCCGCCTGGGGCTGGACCCCGGCATGCCGATGCCAATGCCGATGCCGGCGTCGATGGATATGCCCGCCGGGCACTCCATGCCCATGCCCATGGACGGCATGTCCATGGACGGCATGTCCATGGGCTCCACCGGTTCCATGGACATGAGCTCCATGGGCGACATGGCCGGCCACTCCATGTCCATGCACGGCGGCCACGGCGCGCTCGGCATGTGGACCGCGCACGTCCTCGTCGCCGTCATCTGCGGCATGTGGCTCGCCGGCGGCGAACAGGCGGCCTTCCGGCTCGCCCGTACCCTGCGCGGCAGCCTCTTCACCCCGTTCCTCGTCCTCTTCCGCACGGGGGCGGCCCCCTCCGGCCCGCCGCGCATCCGCGCCGACCGGAGCCGCGCCGCGCAGCGCCTGCGGCAGCTGCTGTACGCGCACGTCCTCGCCACACGTGGTCCACCGGCCCGCGTCGCCGTCGCCTTCGGCTGACGGCGACCTTCCGCGCCGAACCACGTCACCGGGCCCGCCCGCTCCTCGGGCTGCCCGGATTCCAGGAAGGACACAGGGCGATGACCCCTGCCCGTACGCGGGTCGTGCCACGCCGGCACGCCGTCCCCGCGACCCCGGCTGCCGAGCCGGCCCCCTATTCGACTTGTTCGACCGTTCCCTCAGTCCATGCCGAGCCCCGCCGCGAGCACTCTCAGCCGGCGCGCCCGCTCGCCCCACGCGTGGCACTCGGCGCATCCGCGCACATGCGCGTCGAGGGCCGCGCCGGTCACGCCCGGCGGCAGGTCCTCGCCGTCGACGCTGGCGGATATGGCGGTACGGAATTCACTGCAGTGCTGCACCCTGCCATCGTCCCCGGTGCCGCTTTTGCCCGGTGCATCACCCCCCGGTCCCCCCTCGCCCCCCGCGTCCCCTCCCGCGTGGGAGGCCGCCGTGCGTGACGACGAAGCCGTGACCACCTGGGCGCTCGCCGCCCGCAGCGGTGACGCCGACGCCATCGAGCGCTTCATCCGCGCGACGCAGAGCGACGTACGCCGCTACGTCGCCCGCCTCAGCAACGACCCGCAAGGCGCCGACGACCTCGTCCAGGAGACGTACCTGCGGGCCCTGCGCTCGCTGGAGCGCTTCGAGGGCCGCTCCTCCGCCCGTACGTGGCTGCTGTCCATCGCCCGGCGCACGGTCGTCGACCGGCTGCGCTTCAACGCCGCCCGTCCCCGCCTGTCCGACACGGACGACTGGCAGTCGGCCGCCGAGCGCGCCCAGACGGCCCAGCTGCCCGGCTTCGACGAGGGCGTGGCGCTGTCGCAGCTCCTGGACCGCCTGCCCTACGAGCGCCGCGAGGCGTTCGTGCTGACGCAGATGCTCGGCCTGCCGTACGCGGAGGCGGCCGTCGTCGCCGGCTGTCCCATCGGTACGGTGAGGTCGCGCGTGGCGCGGGCCCGCGAGGCGCTGATCTGCCAGCTGGAGACGGCCGAGCGGGACGCCGTGCGCATACCGGTCGCGGCGTAGCCACACACGAAGCACCAAGCACCAAGCACCAAGCACCAAGCGAGTAGGGGCCGGGAGGCCGGGCTTCACGCCCGGCCTCCCGGCCCCTTTCGGTGAGCCTTCGAGACCCGTCAGTTCCCCGGCCTGACGACCTCCGCCTCCACCCGCACCGCACCCGCCCCACGGAACTTCAGGACGACGGGCAGCCGGTCGCCGAGCCTCAGCCGCGGCGGGGCCGAGACCATGACGTCCAGGCCGTGCGGGGACATCTCCAGCGTGCCGCCGGCCGGCACCGTCACCGACCGCACCATCTGCATGGTGCCCGCGCCCTTCCTGACCACGGTGCGGCTGAGCATCGCGCCGCCGGCCGTCGGAGCGTCGACGCCGACGAGCTCGTCGTCCACGTCGCCGTCGTTCCGTACGCGGAAGAACGCGGCCGTGTCGTCCCGGCCGAACGGCAGCAGCACGCGCGCGTCCTCGACCGTGACGGCCGGGGGCCGGCCCGCCGCGCCCGAGGCGGTCCAGGCGCCGAGGCCGCCGAGGGTCACGGCGCACGCCAGGACGGGGACGAGCGCGGCGCGCCCGGCGGCGGTCAGTCCGGAGAAGTTCACGCGTCACCTCGCGGGGCCGGGGCGGCGGCGCCGGAGCGTCGGCCGGTGGAAACAGAAGATGCAGGAAATGCAGAGGATGTAGGAAGTGCAGAAGGTGCAGAAGGTGCAGACCTGCCGTGCGGACGCCGTCCCGCCGACGCCCGCGACGGCACCGGCTGCCAGCCCCGCAGCCGCAGGCTGTTCGCGACGACCAGCACCGAGCTGACGGACATCGCCGCGGCCGCGACCATCGGGCTCAGCAGCCCCACGGCCGCCAGCGGCAGCGTGACGAGGTTGTAGCCGAACGCCCAGGCGAGGTTGGCGCGCACCGTCGCCGACGTGCGCCGGGCCAGCCGGACGGCGTCCGCCAGGGCACCCATGTCCTCGCGGACCAGCGTGACGTCCGCGGCGCCGATGGCCGCGTCCGTGCCGCCGCCCATCGCGATGCCGAGGTCCGCGCCGGCCAGAGCGGCCGTGTCGTTGACGCCGTCGCCGATGACCGCTACCCGGCGGCCCTGCGCGCGCAGCTCCCGTACGAGCTCCGCCTTCTCCTCGGGCGTGGCCCGCGCGTGGACCTCGGTGATGCCGAGCTCCGCGGCGACGGCGCACGCCGCGCCCTCGCTGTCACCCGTCGCGAGGACGGGTCGCAGGCCGAGGCGCTTGAGGTGGTCGACGGCGCGGTAGGAACCGGAGCGCACGGTGTCGCCGAGGACGATCACCGCTTCCGGCGTGCCGTCCACGCGGACCACGACCGCGGTGCGCCCGTCCCGCTCGGCGTCGCTCACGGCC
>NZ_JBAMDC010000086.1:0-21381 GCF_036961605.1 Streptomyces sp. KLMMK | reverse complement strand
CACGCGCGCGGCGGTAGATGACCGCGCCGCCGAGCAGCAGACCGGCGCTGGCGGCGCCGGCCATGCCCAGCTGGCCCGCGCCGGTGTGCGCGAGCTCGACGGCCTTGGCCGCCGGACCGGTGGCCGCGGCGACGGCGGCGGGGGCCGCCTTGTGCTCGCCCTTCACCTCGGGGGCGGGGGTGTGCGCGGCGTCCGTCCGCGCGGGCTTGTGCCCGGCGGAGACGTGGGTGGCCGGCTTGTCCTTGCCCGGGGTGTGACCGCCCGGCTTCTGGTGGTCCGACGAGTCGTCCGTCGGCGGCTTGTGGCCGTGGTCCCCACCGGGCGGGTTGTGGTGCGGCGGCTTGTGGGTGCCGTCGTGCCCGCCGGGGTGACCGGGCTTGCCCGGGTGACCAGGCTTGCCCGGGTGGCCCGGCCAGCCGTGACCGTCGCCCTCGTCCACGTTGGCGCACTTGTTGCCCGTGGTGTGGTTGCCCACGCCGACGACGTTGACACTGTTGCCGCAGGCGTTGACCGGCACGTCCACCGGGACCTGGATGGTGTTGCCCGAGGCCACACCGGGCGAGTCGGTGCTGGCGCCGTGGGCACCGGAACCGCCGTGCCCGTGGTTGCCGCCGCCGTTGCCCTTGCCGCCGTGGTGCCCACCGCCGTGGTGTCCGCCACCGTGGTGCCCGCCGTTGACACAGGTGTTGCCCGAGGCCGGGTTGAGCGCCCCGATCACGTTCACCGTGTTGCCGCAGGCGTTCACCGGCACGTGGACCGGCACCTGGATGGTGTTGCCCGAGGCCACACCGGGCGAGTTCGACGCGTGGCCACCGGCCCCGGACGACGCCTGGGCGTAGCCGCCGGTCACGGCCGCGAGTACGCCACTCGCCGCCGCTGCAGTCATCAGGCCCTTCTTCGTGACCTGTCGCATGAGTCCTGCCTCTCTGCTTGCGCTATACGGATACACGCCAGCAATAGGGACAAAGTGCCCACATGCTTACGTGTCGAAAGCCCGGGCGGCTCCGGAGTGCACGCAAGTCACTCCGGAGCCGCCCATGTCAGACCCTTACGGGTTGAGGCACGACGTCAGTCGTTGACGCAGGTGTTGCCGAACGTGGGGTTGAGCAGCCCGACGACGTTGATCGAGTTGCCGCAGGCGTTCACGGGCACGTGCACCGGAACCTGGATGACGTTGCCGGAGACCACGCCGGGCGAGTTCACGGCGGCCCCCTGGGCGCCGGAGTCCGCAGCGGCCAGGCCAGCACCCGCGAGCACGAGACCACCGGTAACGGCCGCGGAAGCGACGACCTTCTTGATCATGGATTCCTCCTTGTTGGCAATGCGGTCCCAGCCGCGGACCGCACACCTGTAACGACGAGGAGGTAATCGGGCTACGCAACCCTCAGATCATTCACTCGTTACGGTTAACTCGGCACAAATTTACGGAGTTTAGATGCGATTTCAGCACTGATCGAGGAAGCGGTCGAGAACACGTGCGCCGAACTTCAGGCCCTCCAGGGGCACTCGTTCGTCGACGCCGTGGAACATGCCCGCGAAGTCCAGCTCCGGCGGCAGCTGCAGCGGCGCGAAACCGAAGCACCGGATGCCCAGGTCGTCGAAGGACTTCGCGTCCGTGCCGCCCGAGAGCATGTACGGCACGGCGCGCGCGATCGGGTCCTCCGCCTTCAGGGCCGACTGCATGGCGTCGACGAGCTTGCCGTCGAAGCTCGTCTCCAGCGCCTTGTCCGCATGCACGTCCTCGCGCCGGACCCGCGGGCCGAGGATGCGGTCGAGGTCGGCCAGGAACTCCTCCTCGTAACCCGGCAGGAACCTTCCGTCGACGTGCGCCGTGGCCTGCCCCGGGATGACGTTGACCTTGTACCCCGCGCCCAGCATGGTCGGGGCGGCGGTGTTGCGGAGCGTGGTGCCGATCATCTTGGCGATGCCGCCGAGCTTGGCGAGCGTCGTCTCCATGTCCTCGGGGTCGAGCGGCGTGCCGAGGGCGTCGGAGAGCTCGTCGAGGAAGGAGCGCACGGTCTTGGTCATCCGGACCGGGAACTCGTGCCGCCCCAGCCGGCCGACCGCCTCGCACAGCTCCGTGATCGCGTTGTCCTTGTTGGTCATCGAGCCGTGGCCGGCGGTGCCGTCGACCGTGAGCCGCATCCAGTGCATGCCCTTCTGGGCCGTCTCGATCAGATAGAGCCGCAGGTTCTCGTTGACCGTGAAGGAGAAGCCGCCGACCTCGCCGATCGCCTCGGTCACGCCCTCGAAGAGCCCGGGGTGCTTGTCCACCAGGTGGCGCGCGCCGTAGACGCCGCCGGCCTCCTCGTCCGCGAGGAAGGCGAGCACCACGTCGCGCGGGGGCTTGCGGCCCGTGCGCATGCGGTCGCGGACGACCGCGAGGGTCATCGCGTCCATGTCCTTCATGTCCACCGCGCCGCGGCCCCACAGGCACCCGTCCGCGATCTCGCCCGCGAAGGGGTGGTGGGTCCAGTCGGCGGCGTTGGCCGGGACGACGTCGGTGTGGCCGTGGATGAGCAGCGCCGGCCGGGAGGGGTCCTCGCCCTCGATCCGCGCCACGGTCGAGGCGCGTCCCTTGTGGGACTCGAAGATCTGCGGTTCGAGCCCGACCTCGGCGAGCTTCTCCGCCACGTACTCGGCGGCGGCGCGCTCGCCCGGCCCGGAGTGGTCGCCGTAGTTGCTGGTGTCGATCCGGATCAGATCGCGGCACAGGTCGACGACCTCGTCCTCGCCGCCCCTGCCGCCCTTGCCCGCCCCGGCCCCGGCCGGCTTCGACTCGCTCACGCTGCCTCCTCCTGGTTCGCTGCCGTGGGCCGCCCCGGGGAGGGCGGCCCACGGCGTGGGTCCTCCGCCATCCTCTCTCTCCGGCCGCCGCAGCCCAAGGCCGCAATGCTGCCGACATCCGCCCGCCACATCCACCGGGAGCCGCTCCCCCGGCCACGTGATCGAGCACCCCCAGATCTTTGGTATTGTTTTCCTCGTCGGAAGGGCAGCGGCCCGGAAGACGAAACACCTAGTCCGGGTGGCGGAATGGCAGACGCGCTAGCTTGAGGTGCTAGTGCCCTTTATCGGGCGTGGGGGTTCAAGTCCCCCCTCGGACACCAGCTAAGACCCCAGTTCATCTGGGGTTTTTTGCTTTTCTGGGCAGTGGCGTGACCAACGGGCACGAAGCGGCAACCGCTCAGCCTCGCCGACAAGGTCCGCGCCCGCATCGAGATGCACGGCGGCCGGGCCATGTCCTCTCAAGTGCTCCCGTACGTGGGGGCGACCGCAGCGGAGGTCAAGGCACTGCCCGGAGTCACCGTCGCCGTGGACCGGTCGGGGAAGACCGGCCGCCCGGCCACCGTTTTCACGCTCTCTGGCGACACTTCCCGTCACCCGGACCGACAGCCGGCGAGCGCGGACAGTGACCAGGACCGGGACGCTTTTCGTTACGCGGAGCCGCAGCCGGCCAGCGCGGAGCGTGAGGAGAGCCGCGCCACGGTTGTCCGAATCGACGCCTACCGCCCCGCCACCATTCCGGCCCCTGGCCCGGCCCCCGGGAAGCGGTCGCCCGCTCTGGCTCTGACTGACAACCCGTTCCGTGCGCTCCTCTGAGCAGACGAAGAAACCCCGGCCAGAACTGGCCGGGGTTCTTGTCGTCCACCTGGGGCCGAGCCCGCTCGTTACGTCTCTGCACGTACAACCAGCGTTCCTTCAGATGCGCTGGTCGGGGGATCAATGATGTCTGCTGTGATGTTGGTGAAGCGGGCCGACGACAACAAGCTGACCCACTCGTGAAGAGAGTGGTCCCAACGGGTCACTGCCCGTGCGTCCCGGAGCGGTCCTCTCGGTCTCCGGACAGGCTGGGCTGGCCTGTGAGAAAAGGCGAAGACGCCGCCAGCAGCCAGGCTCCGTCTTACCAACGGCAGGAGCATTGCCGGGTCCGTGAACCACACAGGTCCGAAGATCGACAGCACCACGTCGAAGCTGTTGGGGTGGTCGGCCAGAAACTCTGTCGCCTCCGCTGTTTGGAACGTGAGGCCGGAAAGACTTCCCCAGCGTGCCTCTGCCTTAGCTGCTTGGCTGGGTGCAACGTCGATACCCACGCACTCGGCCCCTAGTGTCGCAAGGTGAGCAAGGTTGCAGCCTGTACCGCACCCGAGTTCGAGCACGCGGCGCCCTTGAATTGGTCCAAGTAGGGACTCGTCAGGGCCGTGATCCGGGTACTGAGTCCAGTTCAGCCACGTAGTGGCCCCAGCGGCGTTCCTGGCTCTTCTGGGCGTTCTGCCTGCCGCGTACCGTTCCCACGCTGCGGTGACTGCTTCCATGCGATTCCTTTCACGCGTGATGGCTCCCCCCGGTCCCGAGGGGAGCCACCTCACCTAGCGGATCGTGCTGTTACTTGCCGCCGACCGGGCTATCGGTGCACCCGGCGTGGCATTGAGTGCAGTCGGATTTGCTGGCGTTCCACAGCTCGTGATCGATGGCGAACCCGGCGTTCTTGATCGCCTGGACGGTCTCCCTCAGCGACGGCGGCTGGCTGCCGTTCTCCTGAGGGAGGTGCGGGACGTGGTGAATGTAGTGTCCGGCGACCGCGATGCAGAAGGCCGTGTAGTTGATCGTGTCGAGCACGAACGAGTGAACACCGAGGTCGACGCTCGGAGCCGGCCCCATGCGAACGTCGCGGCACTCGCCGGACGTTACGAGGTAGGCGACGGTCTGACTGAACGTGCGATCGGCGAGACCCCGGTCCATCTCGTGGTCACGCATGATGAGCCGTACCGCACGCTCCCAGACGTCCGGGGCCACACAGGCCCGGGGGTTCCGGGTTTCGACTGCTGTTGCCATCGTGCGTCTCCTTCTCCTGTCGGAGTGGTGCACTGCACTTGCCGACCCGGTCGGCTCGGTCGCCCGGCCGCCGGGGGTATGGGGCCTGCCTGCTCTCCGCCGAGGCGTGTCTCAACCTCGCTCAGGGAGAGGCAGGAGTCAGTGGTGATTCGGGTTACTGATAATCGCGAGCGGGACCACGAGCACCACAGCGGCGACGGTGGTCACTGCGTAGATCAACCCGGCCCATCGGAGGATTGCGCGTCGGATCACGGCTACCTCATCCACGTGCGGAACGGGCGCTTGACGATCTGCTTGTAGAAGTGGTGCGACGGGCTAGTCCTGACGTGCTCCAAGATCCAGAGCGTTCCGGACTCCTGGTCGGTGCTACGGGCGGAGCCCTCACCACACAAGTCGCATTCCTGGGCGTAGGTGTGCGGTTTGGCGTCCGGTTCATGGTCGGGCTGGACGGTCCAGTCGGCCTGTCTGAGCACGGCACGAGGCAGGGCGCGCTCGCCCTCAGGTCCCGGCCTGGGCGCGCTGGCAACCCTCTTACCAACGTTCGCGCTTCCCTGGCTGGCGTTCGATTCGGTCTCTTCGGCCGTCTCCATGCTCGGAGCATCGGCCGCCCTCGTGGACGTTTCCACGGACGTTCGACAGACGTAGCGGCCTTCCGGCCGATAGCGTCAAGAACGCCCAAACGACTGAGGGAGAGGCCTTGAACTTATCCCTTCGCAACGCTATGGCCGACAAGAACCTGTCAGCCCGTCAACTGGCCACCCGCGTAGGTGTGACGACCAAGACGGTGGAACGATGGATCGCAGATGAGGAGCTGATCCCGCACGCGCGAAATCGCGTGGACGCGTCAGGTGTGTTGGGAGTTGATGAAGCGGTGCTGTGGCCCAAGGCAGTAGGGGCGGTCATGAAGACTGGCCCGGACCGAGAGGTCATCTCGGCCTATCCATACCGTTCGGCGTGCCCGTCCTCTGTCTGGCGGCAGCTCATCGGCGACAGCACGCAGAACATCACCCTCGCTGGTTACACGAACTACTTCTTCTGGATCGAGCAGCCCGCGTTCCATGCCACGCTTCGGGCGAAGGTTGAGGCAGGATGCCGCGTACGGTTCCTGCTCGGTGACCCTGACGGCCGAGTGACTCAGCAGCGCGAAGGCATCGAGGACGTGGCTTTCAAGGTGTCCACGCGCATCCGTATCAGCCTGGACGAGCTGGCCAAGCTGCCCGACCTCTCCGGTCTGGAGGTGCGCTTCTCCTCGGAGGAGGACGCCACGAACCACGTCGGCCTGTCGGTCTTCCGATTCGATGATCAGGCACTGGTCACACCTCACCTAGCCCGCCTGGTCGGCCACGACTCGCCCATGCTGCACCTGCGCAAGCTCCAGGACGGCGGTCTGTTCGACCGCTTCGCGGAGCACTGTGAGGAGCTCTGGGAACGCGGCCGACCTGTCAGGTGATCCTCTGCTTCTGCCTACGCTGGCGCTGTTGGTCACATGACCGCTGCTTCCCGTGCCGTTTTCCGGTCGCTTTCCCGGCCCCTCGTCCCGGCTCTTGTCCCGGCGAAGCCTGAACCGGCCGTGGTTCGGACGCCGCGCAGGGCCTTCTCCCACGGCGGCCGGGCCGCAGGGGCCCGTGCGTATCATCTGGCTGATGATCACCAACCACTCCCGCGGCCCGAAGCCGGCAACCGCCTCCGCCCCTTGCCGTGTCACCGTCTGCCGCGGCTGCTGCTGCGGCGATCCGCGGAAGGTGCCGGGGGTCGACCACGCCGGGCAGATCCCGCGGCTGCGGAAGGCGCTGGGCGATGCCGCTCAGGTGCGGGCCTCCGAGTGCCTGGACGTGTGCGACCAGGCGAACGTGGTGGTCGTGCAGCCGTCGGCGGCGGGGCGGGCGGCCGGCGGGCGGCCCGTGTGGCTCGGGCTCGTCAACGACGACGACGTGCTCGCGGACGTGGCGGACTGGATACGGGCGGGCGGGCCGGGGCTGGCGGAGCCGCCCGGGGTGCTGGACCTGTACGCGTTCACGGTGTCGCGGCGGGTGGGGAAGGGCGTGGAGGAGTAGGCCCGCGGGCCGCTCCTCCTTACGTTCCCCCCTCCTTTTCCTCGCCCCTCCTTTTTCCGCTCCCCCGTCCGCCCGCCCTTCGTCAGTCCCCGCGCGGTCCGGCCGCCGAGGCCGCCTTCTCCAGCTGGAACGCCTCGTTGCCGAGGCCGATGCTGCCGTGCACCGCGGGGCGCAGGTACTTGAGGACGACGCCGAAGCCGATGCCGGCGAGAACGGCCGCGCCGATGGTGCCGGGCAGGATCCAGCGCAGGGGCGATCCGGGGTCGGCGCCGAGCAGGACGTCGAAGTCCTTGACCGCGTACACGGCGATGATGACGAGGGCGGCCCCGGCGACGCCGGAGGCGATCAGGCGCGGCGCCTGCGTGCGCGCGGCGCCGCGCCGGACGAAGAAAGCGATGACGGCGGCGGACGCGGCGGCCATCAGCACGATGATGCCGAGGGCGCCGACGTTGCCGCTCCAGGTGAACAGGCGCAGGACAGGCGCGGTCGGGTCGCCGTGCGGGCGGCCGTCGGTCACGGCGAAGACGAGGACGGCGATCAGCGAGACGGCGCTCTGCAGCAGGGAGCCGTGGGCCGGGGCGCCGCTCGCGCGGGAGGTGCGGCCGACGGCGGCGGGCAGCAGCCCCTCGCGGCCCATGGCGAAGGCGTAGCGGGCGACGACGTTGTGGAAGCTGAGCATCGCGGCGAACATGCCGGTCACGTAGAAGACGTGCATAACGTCGGTGAAGGTGCTGCCGAGCCGTTCCTCGGTGAGGGCGAAGAGCAGGTTCGGGCCCTTCTCCTGGGCGAGGCCGACGATGGAGTCCGGTCCGGCGGCGACGCTGAGGGCCCAGGAGCTCAAGGCGAAGAAGAGGGCGACGAAGCCGACGGCGAGGAAGGTGACGCGGGCGACGACGACGTTCGGGCGGCTGGTCTCCTCGGCGTAGACGGCGGCCTGTTCGAAGCCGACGAAGGCCGCGATGGTGAAGCACAGGGCGGTGCCGAGGCCGCCTCCGCCGAGGGTGGTGGGGTCGAAGGCGTGGAGGGAGACGCCCTGGGGGCCCGGGTCGGCGAGGCCGGCGAAGTCGAAGGCGACGACCATCACGCACTCGATGAGCAGCAGGACCCCGAGCACCTTGGCGCTGAGGTCTATCTTCAGCCAGCCGAGGACGCCGACGACGAGGACGGCGGCGAGGGCGGGGACCCACCAGGCGACGGCGAGGCCGAGGTGCTTGTCGAGCAGGCCGGAGAGCTCGTAGCCGAAGATGCCGTAGATGCCGAACTGCATGGGGCTGTAGGCGACGAGGGCGACGACGGAGGCGGCGGCGCCGGCCGTGCCGCCGAGGCCGCGGGCGATGTAGGCGTAGAAGGCGCCGGCGTTGTGGACGTGCCGGCTCATTTCGGCGTAGCCGAAGCTGAAGAGGGTCAGCACCACGCCGAGGATGACGAACAGCAGGGGCTGGCCGACGATGGCCATCGTCCCGTAGGTGGTGGGCATGACGCCCGCCGTCACCATCAGGGGCGCGCTGGCGGCGACGACCGACAGGAGCAGGCCGGCGAGGCCTATGCGGTCGGCGCGCAGGCGTCTGTCCTGCCCCTTGAACGTGCTGATCTCGCTCGTCGTGCCCGTCGTCATGGCGGGGTGGTCCTTCCCATGGGTGAGCGGGGGGTGATCGTAGGGGATGCGCGCGGCCGGGCGGCGTCAGGCCGGTCAGCCGGTCAGCCGGTCAGCCGGTCAGCCGGTCAGGCCGAGCCGAGGGCGGCGCGGCGCGCGGCCCGGAAGGCCTTCGCGGGGTCCCGGTCGGGGTAGGACCAGGGGGCGCGGGTGGCGTGCGGGCCGATGCGGGTGAGGAGGGCGGCCGCCTCGGCGAGCCGGCCTTCGTGGAGCTTGGCGTGGGCGAGGTAGTTCAGGTCGGCCTTGCGCCGGGGGTGGGCGCTGCCGGCGGCGTTGTCGTCGACGTCCCATTCGAGCCACCAGTCGAAGGCGGCCTTCATCACCTGGCGGGCGCGGCGGCTGGTCCAGTGGCCGGAGCGGGCCGGGTCGCCGGGCTCGACGCCGGCGCGTGCGAGGACGCGGTAGCGCTCGGCGTGGGCGACGACGGGCAGCACGGCCAAGGGCGAGTCCGCGGGCGCCTGTTCGGCGGCCCAGGCGGCGAAGTCGTAGACCTCGTGCAGGGGGTCGTCGCGGTCGCCCTTCTGGTGCTCGGCCAGGCACGCGGCCATGAGGTGGTGGGCGTGGTGGTGGTCGCGGTGGCGGGCGCGGACCTGGTCGAAGGCGCGGACGCGCTCGTCGTCGGTGCCGGTGCGGCGGGCGAGGATGAGGACGGCGAGCCAGGGGGACGGGTCGGCGGGGGCCATCCTGGCGGCCGTCAGGCAGGCGGTGCGCGCCGCCTCGGGGCTGTCCTTGCCGCTCACGGCGCGGAAGACGGTGGCGCAGGCGAGGAGGGCGGCGGCGTCAGGGCTGTCGGGCTCGGCGAGCTGCCACTCGCGGGCCCAGGCGACGCTGGAGGGGCCTTCGGCAAGGACGACGAGGCGGTGGCCGCGGCGGTCCCAGTCGTCGCCGGTCTCGGCGAGGAGGTTACGGGCCTCCGTCCAGCGGCCGCGCGCCAGGGCGTCACGGACGGTGGCCAGTTCGGCGTCGTCGAGGGCGGGGTCGAAGGTCACTCCGTCCTTGCTCCGGGAGCGGGCAGCCCGGGCCGCTTTCCCAAGGGGGGGCGGGGGCGTCATCTGCGGGCTTCCTCCACGGCGTACGTCCCCTCCGGCCGCCGGGTCGGGGCGTCCGCATTCATCCATGTCAGTCACGCACAGCAAAGCGGTAGTCACGGCTCCGAGTCAAGACCCGATCTTGGGGCTGACGCTTCATCAACTCACAAGCCGTCAGTTCCGGTTACCGGCGTTCACCCCCTCCGGACCGTGACGCCCTGCCCACGAATACCCCAATGGGCACAACTTGCCGAAGAACAACAGTTCGAGCGACCCGGGGGTACTCCCAAGCGGTGTCGACCGTTGGAGGGGATGGCCTCCCGAAAGAGGGGTACCCGGCCGTCACACGCCCACAAGGCGGCTATCGTTTTTCTGTCAAGTCCCCGACGACCGAGTGGTCTTGAGGTGCGCGACGTGTTGGTCTTCGCCTTCGCCGTGAGCGCGGCCTGCTGCCTGGGCATCGGCTTCGTCCTCCAGCAGAACGCCGCGCAGCGGGCCCCGATGAGCGACTTCCTCTCCCTGCGGCTGCTGCTCGACCTGGTCCGGATGCCGCGCTGGCGGGCCGGCATCGGGATGATGGTGTGCGGCATGGTGCTCGGCGCGATCGCGCTGAACCAGGGCGAGGTGTCGCTGGTCGAACCCCTGCTCGCGACGAACCTGCTGTTCGCCATGGCCCTCTCCCGCCGGCAGACCCGCCAGCCCCTGGGCCGTACGGGCTGGGGCGGGCTGTGGCTGCTGGCCGGCGGCGTCGCGGCGTTCATCCTCGCGGGCCGGCCGCACGGCGGCGCCACCGTCACCGATCCGCTGCGGCACTGGCTGGTCATCGGGGTGATGCTGGGCGGCGCGCTCGCGATGGCGGCGATCTCCAAGCGTGTGCGGATGAGCGTCGAGGCGCCGCTCCTGGGAGTGGCCGCCGGGCTGCTCTACGGCGTCCAGGACGCCCTCACGCGCGTCAGCGGCGAACGGCTCTCCGAGCACGGCTGGACCACGTTCTTCCTGAGCTGGCAGCCGTACGGGGTCCTCGTCCTCGGCGTGACGGCGCTGGTGTTCGTCCAGAGCGCCTTCGAGACGGCACCGCTGCGGCTGTCCCTGCCCGCGCTGACCGCCGCCCAGCCGCTCGCGGGGATCGCCTGCGGCGTGGGCTTCCTCGGCGACCGGCTGCACACCTCGCCCGCCGCGCTGGCCTGGGAGGCCGCCGGGCTGGTCGCCATCGTGGTCGGCATCGTGCTCATCGGGCGGCACCCTGCCATGCCGTCGGGCAGCTCGGAATTCGACCGCGTGCGCGACCTCCAGCCGCACTGACGCTGGTTTCATGGGGGCATGAGCGATCAGACACCGCTGCCGGCGGACGAGCTGCTGGACATCGTCGACGAGCAGGACCGGGTGGTGGGGCAGGCCGCGCGCGGCGAGTCGTACGCCCTGGGGCTGCGCCACCGCTGCGTGTTCGTGCTCGCCCGGGACGCGGAGGGGCGCATCTTCGTCCACCGGCGCACGCCCGGGAAGCTGATCTTCCCCTCGCGGTACGACATGTTCGTGGGCGGGGTCGTCGGGGCGGGCGAGACGTACGACGAGGCGGCGCTGCGGGAGGCCGGGGAGGAACTGGGCGTCCGGGGCCTGCCGGCCCCGGCCCCGCTGTTCCGTTTCCTGTACGAGGGGCCGGGGGGCTCGTGGTGGTCGGCGGTGTACGAGGTCCGCTGCGAGTCGCCGGTGCGGCCTCAGGCGGAGGAGGTCGCCTGGCACGCGTTCCTCTCCGAGGAGGAGCTGGAAGAGCGCCTCGGGGAGTGGGAGTGGGTGCCGGACGGCTTGGAGGCGTACCGGCGGTTGCGCGCGCGCTGAAGCGGGGGCGCCTGACCGGCGAGGCCCGTCCCCCTCGCTGGCGGTGTGCCCCGGCCGCCACGGCGTAGCGGCCGACCACGCACCACCGACGGGAGCGCCACCGCCGGGCCCGCACCACTGGCCGGGACGGCACCGCCGGGCCCCGCCGCGGGGGTTGCTCGCCGCTGCAGCGGAGGCAGGGTGCCCGGCAATGCCGACCGCTCCGAGCTACGCCTAGGGCAGGCATCGCCGGGCGTACCGTCAGACCCGCCCCACCCGCCGGGACGGCACCGCCGGGTCCCGCCGCGGGGGTTGCTCGCCGCTGCGGCGGGGGGGGGATCGTGCCCGGCGGTACCCCCGCCGGGGCGGCACCGCCGAACCCCCGCCACGAGGTCGCTCGCCGCTGTGGTGGGGGCAGGGTGCCCGTCGTTGCCCGGTACCCCGAGCCGTATCAGAAGCGGCACCGCCGGGTGCCGCCCCGGCTAGTCCATCGTGACGATGATCTTGCCTCGGGTGTGGCCCTCTGCGTTGAGGCGTTGGGCTTCTGCTGTGCGGGCCAGGGGGAAGACCTTCGCCACCTCCACCGTGAGGGCGCCGCTCTCGGCCAGGTCCGTGAGGGCCGTGAGGTCGGAGGCGTCGGGGCGGACGAAGACGTAGCGGCCGCCGAGGCCGAGGACGGCCGGGTCGGCGATGGAGGCGAGGCGGCCGCCGTGGGCGAGCAGTGCGGGCGAGGCGGTGAGCGCCTCGCCGCCGGCGAGGTCGAGCACGGCGTCGACGCCCTGCGGCGCGAGCGCCCGGACCCGCTCGGCGAGCCCTTCGCCGTAGGCGACGGGCTGCGCGCCGAGCGAGCGCAGGTAGTCGTGGTTGCGCTCGCTGGCGGTGCCGATGACGCGCGCGCCGAAGTGCCGCGCGATCTGGACGGCCATGCCGCCGACGCCGCCGGACGCCGCGTGGATGAGCACGGTCTCGCCTTCCCACACCCGGAGCGCCTTGACCAGCGCCTGGTAGGCGGTGAGCCCGGCCAGCGGCAGCCCGGCGGCCTGCTCGAAGGTGAGGTTCTTGGGCTTGCGGGCGAGGGTCCGCACGGGCGCGGCGACGTATTCGGCGAAGGTGCCGCGGGAGAGGACGTCCTCGCGGACGTAGCCGATGACCTCGTCGCCCTCGGCGAATTCGGGGGCGTCGGCGCCCGGCCGGACCACGACGCCGGCCATGTCCCAGCCGGGGATGACGGGGAAGACCGCGTCGAGGGCGGGTTCGAGGTAGCCCGCCTGGGCCTTCCAGTCGACGGGGTTGACCGCCGCGGCCTTGACCTTGACCAGGACGGAGTCGGGTCCGACCTTGGGGTCGGGCCGCTCGCCGTACTCGAGGACCTCGGGTCCTCCGTAGCTGCGGTAGCTGATGGCCTTCATGATGGTGCTCCTAGCAGGGTCAGGCGGAGGCGGGTGCGGTCTCAGCGTCCGCCGCGGGGGCGGACCCCGCCACTTCGGTGCGCCGGGCGCGGATCGTGCGCAGGCCGAGCCCGGCGACGAGCGCGACCAGCAGGAACGCCGTGCCGGCGATGACGAACGTGAGGGTGAACTGGCTCTCGGCGGGCAGCTTGGGCGCGCCCGGCGGCAGGTGTTCGAGGCTCTTGGAGGCCAGCACCGTGGTGATCATGGCGCTGCCGATGGCGCTGCCGGTCGAGCGGGAGATGGAGTTGATGCCGTTGGCGATGCCCGTCTGGTGGTGCGGGACGCTCGCGACGATCACGGCGGGCATGGCGGCGTAGCCGAAGCTGATGGCGGCGCCGACGAACATCCCGGCGGCGACCACGGAGAGCGTGTGCTCGTGGTCGAGGGCGATCCACACGAAGCCGGCGGTGCCGATGAGGGAGGCGAGCAGCAGGACCAGGCGGGGGCCCTTGTGGCGGACGAGCTGGCCGCCGATGGGCGCGGCGAGCAGCGAGACGATGGTGCTGGGCAGCAGGTACGCGACGGAGGCGCGCAGCACGCTGGCCGAGAACCCGTATCCGGCGATCTTCTCCGGCATCTGGACGAGGTAGGAGACGCCGATGAAGAGGGCGAAGGAGCCGAAGCCGACGAGGAGGCCCGCGATGTTGGCGAAGAGCACCGGGCGGTGGGCGAACATCTTCATGTCGACCAGCGGCTCGCGCACCTTGCGCTCGACGAGCGTCCACACCGCCGCCATCACGACGGCGCCCGCGAAGCAGCCGATCGTCCGGCCGGAGGACCAGCCCCACTCGTGCCCCTGGGTGATGGGCAGCAGGAGCAGGACGAGGGTGGCGGCCAGGGTGAGCGCGCCGAGGACGTCGGTGCGGCCGCCGGTGGTCTCCCGGGTGGCGGGGACGAGGGCGGCGACGGCGATCAGGGCGAGCGCGGCGAGGCCGGTGGCCAGCCAGAAGGCGCTGCGGTAGTCGGGGTCGTCACCGGAGGTGAGCAGGCCGGTGGCGACCAGTGCGAGGCCGCTGCCGAAGGCGAGGGTGCCGCTGACCATGGCCATGGCGCCGGGCAGCTTGGCCGGGCGCACCTCCTCGCGCAGCACGGACAGCGCCAGCGGGAAGATCGCGGTGGCGGCGCCCTGGAGCACGCGGCCGACGATCAGCCAGAGCAGGGAGTGCGTCACGGCGGCGAGGACGGAGCCGGCGACCATGACGACCAGCACGGCGACCAGGGTCTTCTTCTTGCCGTGCTGGTCGCCGAAGCGGCCGAGCAGCGGGGTGAAGACGGCGGCGGAGAGCAGGGTCGCGGTGGTGACCCAGCTGACGTTCGCGGGCGTGGTGTGCAGGTCGTCCTGGATGAGGCCGAGGATCGGCACGACCAGGGTCTGCATCATCGAGACGACCATGGCGGCGAGGCTCAGGGCGAAGACGATCACCGTCTCGTTGCGCTGGGTGCCCCGCTCTGCGGGCGCTGGGGAGGACATGGGGGTGGTGTTCCTTCGGGTGGCTCAGCGTTGCTTCGGGACATTGCTTCAGAACATGGATGCTTGAGGCAATCAAGCAACTCGCCCACCGTAGGCCGAGATATTTAAGGTAGTCAAGTTAATGATTTAAGTCATGAAGCTCTTGAGTACACTCGAACCATGACCGGCACCGCCTCCCCGCCCCCGACCAAGGCCCAGCTCCTGGAGCTCGTGGCCGCGCTCGGCACCGCCCAGTGGCAGGACTTCGCCGCCGCCGCTGCCCGGCAGGGCCTCACCTCCGTCCAGGCGAAGCTCCTCGCCCAGCTCAAGGGGCCTGTTCCGATGCGCGGCCTCGCCACCCTGCTGGTGTGCGACGCCTCCAACGTCACCGGCATCGTGGACCGCCTGGAGGCCCGCGGCCTGGTGCGCCGCGAGCCGGACCCGGGCGACCGGCGGGTGAAGAACGTCGTCGCCACCGACGAGGGCCGTGAGACCATCCGCCGGGTGCGCGCCGAGATGCAGGCCACCCACAGCGCGCTCGACACCCTCGACGAGGAGGAGCGCGCCACGCTGTACGGGCTGCTGGAGCGGTTGCGCCCGGGCACGGACCAGCGCGGCTGACGGGTCCGGGGCGCCCGGCCGGGAGCCCCACGGCTCCCCGGCCGACACCCTCCGCGGCCTCTCCCCCCGCGCCCGTATTCTGACGGGCAGTCCGATCCGCGCACCCCGCGCGGCGGCAAGGGGAGGTCATCCATGTCCAGCACGAGCCCGGTCGCGCCCGTCGGCGCGGAGCCGACCGAGCCCTACACCGTCGGCCTCGCCCCCGGGGTCACGGCGTTCGTCCAGCCCGACGGCGGCTGGTGCCTGAACAACGCGGGCATCGTGACCGGCGGCGGCCGGACGGCGCTGATCGACACCGCCGCGACGGAGCGCCGCGCGCGGCTGCTGCGCGACGCCGTCACCGGCGCCGGTGCCCCCCTGCCCTCCACGATCGTCAACACCCACCACCACGGCGACCACACCTACGGCAACTGCGTCTTCCCGGAGGCGACGGTCGTCGGCCACCGCGAGTGCCGCCGGGAGACGCTCGCCGCGGGCCTGCAGCTGCACGGCATCTGGCCCTGGGTCGAGTACGGCGACGTCCGGATCACGCCCGCCGAGGTCACCTACACCGACAGCCTCTCGCTGCACGTGGGCGACACCGAGGTCGAGCTGATCCACCCGGGCCCGGCGCACACCACCGGCGACACCATCGCCTGGCTGCCGCAGCACCGCGTCGTCTTCACCGGCGACCTCGTCTTCAACGGCGGCACGCCCTTCCTCCTCATGGGCTCCCTGGAGGGCTCGTTGCGCTCCCTGGAGGTGCTGCGCGGCCTCGGCGCCGAGACCGTCGTGCCCGGGCACGGGCCCGTCACCGACGCCGGCGTCTACGACGTCATCGAGCGCTACTTCCACTGGCTGCAGGAGCTGGCCCGCTCCGAGCACGCCGCCGGCCGCACCCCGCTGGAGGCCGCCCGCCGCGCCGACCTCGGCGAGTTCGCCCAACTGCGCGAGAGCGAGCGCCTCGTGGCCAACCTGCACCGCGCCTACGCCGAGCTGGAGGGCGACCGCCCCCTGGCCGCGCCGCTCGACATGCCGGCCGTCATCGCCGACATGACGACGATGAACGGCGGGCGACCGATGTCCTGCCACGCGTAGGCGTTCGCGACCGGCGCCTCCTCGCACCCGTCGTACCCGTCGAACCCGTCGCCCCCCGTCGCACCCTGGACGCCATACCGACTGGTCGGCATGATGATCCGGGACCGCCCGGCGGCGGGTCCGACGACGCGTGGAGGAGCATTCGATGAGCCCGACCGGCAGGAACAACCCCCCGGGACTCGACCCGGACCGGCTGCGCGCGCATCTGGAGCGAGAGCGTCCGGGACTCGTACAGGGGCCGCTGGTGGCCGAGTTGATCGAGGGGGGCCGGTCCAACCTCACCTACTCCGTCACCGACGGCACCGGCCGCTGGGTGGTGCGCCGTCCCCCGCTCGGGCACGTACTCGCCACCGCCCACGACATGCGGCGCGAGCACCGGGTCATCAGCGCCCTGCGCCCGACCGCGGTCCCGGTGCCCGAAACGGTGCTGCTGTGCGAGGACGAGAGCGTCCTCGGATCGCCCTTCTACGTCATGGAGTTCGTGGAAGGCACGCCCTACCGCACGGCCGCGCAGCTCACCGCGATCGGGCCCGAGCGCACCCGGCGGGTCGTGCTCGGCCTCGCCGACACGCTCGTCCACCTGCACGCCGTCGGTCCGGAGGCGGCCGGGCTCGCGGACTTCGGGCGCCCGGACGGCTTCCTGGAGCGGCAGTTGCGGCGCTGGGGCAAGCAACTGGAGGCCTCCCGCAACCGCGAGCTGCCCGGCATCGACGCGCTGCACTCCGCCCTGGCCGGGGCCCTGCCCGTCTCCCCCGCGCCCACGGTCGTGCACGGCGACTTCCGCCTCGACAACGTCCTCGTGGGCGACGACGACTCGGTGCGGGCCGTCCTCGACTGGGAGATGTCCACGCTCGGCGACCCGCTGACCGACCTCGGCCTGCTGGTGATGTACAGCGAGCAGGAGCCCGTCCCCGGCTCCCCCATCAGCACCACGCGCAACGCGCCCGGCCATCCCGACCCCGCCGAGATCGTCGAGCGCTACGCGGCCGGCTCCGGCCGCGACGTCTCCGCCCTGCCCTGGTACACGGCCTTCGCCTACTTCAAGCTCGCCGTGATCCTGGAGGGCATCCACTACCGCTACACCCTCGGGCAGACCGTCGGCGCGGGCTTCGACCGCATCGGGCAGCTCGTCCCGCTCTTCATCGACAACGGACTCGCCACCCT
Source organism: Streptomyces sp. KLMMK (assembly GCF_036961605.1). Taxonomy (NCBI): domain Bacteria; kingdom Bacillati; phylum Actinomycetota; class Actinomycetes; order Kitasatosporales; family Streptomycetaceae; genus Streptomyces; species Streptomyces sp. KLMMK. The sequence continues at coordinate 4,234 of NZ_JBAMDC010000086.1, read as the reverse complement.
GCGGAAGGGCTGACCGGCATGGACTTCGCATTCGACGCCCGCACCGAGGAACTGCGCGGGCGGCTGCTCGCGTTCATGGACGAGCACGTGTACCCGGCCGAGGCCGTCGCCGAGCAGCAGCGGGCCGCGCTCGCCGACCCGTGGACGGCGCCGCCGGTCGTCACGGAGCTCCAGGAGGAGGCGCGGCGGCGGGGGCTGTGGAACCTCTTCTTCACCAACCAGCACAGCCTGCCCGACGGGGACTACGGCACCGGGCTGACCAACCTCCAGTACGCGCCGCTCGCCGAGATCACCGGACGCAGCCCGCAGCTGGCCCCCACCGCCCTCAACTGCGCGGCCCCCGACACCGGGAACATGGAGCTGCTCGCCCAGTTCGGCACCGAGGAGCAGCGCAGGCGCTGGCTGGAGCCGCTGCTGGACGCCCGGATCCGGTCGGCGTTCGCCATGACCGAGCCGGACGTCGCCTCCTCGGACGCCACGAACATCGAGACCCGCATCGTGCGCGACGGCGACGAGTACGTCATCGACGGCCGCAAGTGGTACATCTCCGGTGCCATGAACCCCGCTTGCGAGATCTTCATCGTCATGGGGAAGACCGACCCGGACGGGGACGATCCGCGGCGGCAGCAGTCGATGGTGCTGGTCCCCCGGGACACGCCGGGCCTGCAGGTCCGCCGCGCCATGCGGGTCTACGGCTACGAGGACCACTACCACGGCGGCCACGCCGAGGTCCTCTTCGACGGCGTGCGCGTGCCCGCGGCGAACCTCGTCGGCGAGGAGGGCGGCGGCTTCGCCATCGCCCAGGCACGCCTCGGCCCGGGCCGCATCCACCACTGCATGCGGCTGATCGGGATGGCCGAGCGGGCGATCGAGCTGATGTGCCGGCGCGCGCTGGACCGTACGGCGTTCGGCAAGCCGCTGGCCGCGCAGGGCGTCGTCCAGGAGTGGATCGCCGACTCACGGGTGGCCGTGGAGCAGCTGCGGCTGCTGGTGCTCAAGACGGCGTGGCTGATGGACACCGTCGGCAACCGCGGCGCGCACACCGAGATCCAGGCCATCAAGATCGCCACCCCGCGGACCGTCGCCGGCATCATCGACCAGGCGGTCCAGCTGCACGGGGCGGGCGGCGTGAGCCAGGACTTCCCGCTGGCTGAGCTGTGGGCCGCGGCGCGGACGCTGCGCCTGGCCGACGGTCCGGACGAGGTGCACCAGCGGTCGCTGGCGCGGCGGGAGCTGCGGCGGTACCGCTAGCGCGGAAGGCCTTCCCCCGCGTACCGGCCGCACAAGCGGGCAGACGTAGCCCGTACGTGCGGCGGCGGACCGGGGGTATCGCATGGCCACCAGGTGGAACGGACCGAGGCGCGCCGTGCGGCTGGGAGGGCTGCCGTTCGCGGCGGCCGCCCTCACCGCGACCGTCGCGCTCTACATGGCGCTCGTGGCCTTCGGCAACGTCACCGACTTCGGCACGAACCGGGAGTTCGTCCGCCACGTCCTGGCGATGGACACCACCTTCAAGGACGACGACCTGATGTGGCGGGCCGTCACGGACCGCACCCTGCAGGACATCGCCTACGTCGCGATCATCCTCTGGGAGGCGCTGGCGGCCGCCGTGCTCGTGACCGGTGCGGTCCTGTGGGCGCGCGGCCTCACGGGGTGGGGCACCGGCTACCGGCGTGCGCGGCAGGTGAGCACGCTGGGGCTGGTGATGGTCCTGCTGCTGTTCGGGGCGGGCTTCATCGGCATCGGCGGCGAGTGGTTCGCCATGTGGCAGTCCCAGAAGTGGAACGGCCTGCAGGCCGCCGAGCGGAACTTCGTGGTGGCCGGGTTCGTGCTCGTGCTGATCCACCTGCCGTCGGCGCAGTGGACCTCTCCCGGGGGCTGACGGCTTCAGCCCCCGGGGAACCGCCGCCCGGCTACGCCTCCTCGGAGAACACCACCAATGACCGCCCGCCGCGCCCCGCGAGCATCGCTTCGAAGGCACCGGCGATGCCGTCGAGGCCGATCCGGGCCGTCACCAGGGCGGACAGGTCGAAGCGCCCGGCGCGCACGTGCCCGGCGATGACGGGCAGGTCCTTCGCCGGGTCGCTGTTGCCGTAGACGCAGCCCGAGAGCGTCCGCCCGAAGTAGAACAGCTCCAGCGCGGAGAACGTCACCTGCTGGTCCATGCCGCCGATGCCGACGACGGTGGTGCGGCCGCCCTTGCGCGTCGAGGACCAGGCCGTACGGATCGCGTCGGCCCGCCCGGCGCACTCGACGGCGACGTCCGCGCCCTGCCCTCCGGTGAGCCCCCGGACGGTCTTGGCCGTGTCCGCGCTCGCGACGACGAACTCGGTGGCGCCGGCGGCCCGGGCCAGCTCCTCCTTCTCCGGGGAGACGTCCACGGCGACGATCGTGCCGGCTCCGGCGATCCGCGCGGACTGCAAGGTGGCCAGGCCGACGCCGCCCACGCCGTACACCGCGACCGACTCTCCCTCCCGCACCCGCGCGGAGTGGTGGACCGCGCCGTAGCCGGTGAGCACCGCGCACCCCAGCAGGGCCGCCTCCACGGGCGGGATCCCCTCGGGGAGCGGGATGGCCGCGTCCGCCCGGACGACGGTCTCCTCGGCGAAGACGGCCGTGCCCAGGCCCGGGTAGAGCGCGCTGCCGTCGGCGGCGAGGCTCGCGTAGGGCAGCGTGGCGGCGGCCGCGGAGCCCGCGCACAGCCAGGGCTCGCCGAGCCCGCAGAAGTGGCAGCCGCCGCAGGAGGGGGCCCAGTTGAGGACGACCAGGTCGCCCGGCGCCACATGGGTCACCCCCTCGCCGACCGCGGTGACCCGGCCCGCGCCCTCGTGGCCGAGGACGGCGGGCACGGGCTGGCGCAGCGTCCCGTTGGAGAGCGAGAGGTCGGAGCGGCAGACCCCGGCCGCCGCGAGGCGGATCCGCACCTGGCCGGGGCCGGGCGCGGGCAGGTCGATCTCGGCTATCTGCAGCGGTGCACCCACGGCGGGCAGTACGGCGGCGCGGACCATGCCATTCCTCCTTCTGCGGCGGGAACCGGTCGGAAGCGGGAGCGGGTCAGAACCGGGAGCCGGTCAGAACTGGAGCGACTTCGTCTGCAGGTACTCCCCCAGGCCGTGGACGCCCAGCTCGCGGCCGACGCCCGACTCCTTGTAGCCCCCGAAGGGCGCCAGGATGTTGAACCGGCCGCCGTTGACCTCCACCTGCCCGGCCTCCAGGCGCCGCGCGAAGGCGGCGGCCTGCTCCTCGTCGGCGGCCCAGACCGCGGCGGCGAGCCCGTAGACGGTGCCGTTGGCGATCCGGAGGGCCTCCTCCTCGTCCTCGTACTTGAGGAAGGAGAGGACCGGGCCGAAGATCTCCTCCCGGGCGATGGTCATCTCGGGGGTGACGTCGGCGAAGACCGTCGGGGCGACGTAGTAGCCCTTGTCCCGGCCCTCCGGGACGGTCGGACCGCCCGCCACGAGGCGCGCGCCCTCCTCGATGCCCCGGTCGATGTAGCCGCGCACGCGCGCGTGCTGCTCGGCGTTGACGAGGGGGCCGACCCGGACCCCGGGGTCCGTGGGGTCGCCCGGCACGAACTCCGCGACCGCCGCCGCCGCGAGGGCGACGGCCTCCTCGTACTGGTCGGCGTGGACGAGCGTACGGGTGAGGGCGTTGCAGGACTGGCCGGTGTTACGGCACACGTCGGCGACGTTGGCCGCGACGGCCTTGGCGAGATCCGCTCCCGGCAGGATGACGTTCGCCGACTTGCCGCCCAGTTCGAGGGCGACGCGCTTGACGGCCGCACCGGCGATCGCGCCGATCCGCTTGCCCACGGCCGTCGAGCCGGTGAAGGAGACGAGGTCGACGCCGGGGTGCTCGGCGAGCGCCTGGCCGGCGACCGGGCCGAGCCCGGTGACGAGGTTGAAGACACCCGCGGGGATCCCGGCCGCATGGACGCACTCGGCGAAGAGCCGGGCGGTCAGCGGGGTGTCCTCGGCGGGCTTGAGGACGACGGTGCAGCCCGCGGCCAGCGCCGGGGCCACCTTGGCCACGATCTGGTGGAGCGGGTAGTTCCAGGGCGTGATGGCGCCGACGACGCCCACCGGCTCGTGCAGCACCGTCGAGGTGCCGATCCGCTCCTCGAAGGGGTGGCTCGCGGCCAGCTCGGCGTAGGAGCCTGCGACGGCGATGGGCAGCCCGGTGTGGACCCGCGTGGCGAAGCCCGTGGGCGCGCCGAGCTCGGCCGTGACGGTGG
>NZ_JBAMDC010000085.1:0-21405 GCF_036961605.1 Streptomyces sp. KLMMK | reverse complement strand
AGCGAGACACGTGGTGGCCTGCTGACACCTGGTCGCCTACTGATACGCGGTCACCGGACCGGTCGGCCTTCATGGTCGACCGGTCTTTTCCAGCCCCAAGAGTCGGAAAAGGGCTGGTAATGAAAACCAACTAGATGGTTTTCTTTTGCTACACTTCTCACACGCTGAATACGGGTGACATGTCCCCGTCCACTTCCCACCTCCCCGCGTCGGGGCGCCGGGGTTCGAGTTCGTCGCGGGAGTCGTCCATGAGGAAGCAAGAGCGAGCAGAACGCACCCGCCGCGCACTGATCCACTCCGCCGCCGCCGCGTTCGACGAGTACGGGTACGCGAGTTCGCGGGTCTCGGGGATCAGCGCCAGGGCCGGGGTCAGTACCGGGGCGTTCCACTTCCACTTCGAGGACAAGGAGTCGCTGGCCGCGGCCGTCGAGTCCGAGGCGCGCGAGGCCCTCCTCACCATCACGCGCTGCGCGGACAGCAGCGACGAACCGGCCCTGCAGGTGCTCGCGGACGCCTCCCACGCGATGGTGAGCCGCCTCCGCAGCGACCTCGTCGTCCGCGCCGGATTCCGTCTGAGCTGCGACGTCGTCGATGCGACCAGGTCCGACCTGCGCAGCCAGTGGCAGGACTTCGTGCGCCGGCAGCTGGTGCGGGCGGGCAGTGAAGGGGCGCTCGCCGAAGGGGTGGCGCCGCAGGATGCGGCCACGGTCATCACGGCGTCGACGACCGGGCTGGAGGTGCTCGGCCGGGGCGACCAGGAGTGGCTGTCCCGGGAGTCGGTGACGGCCTTCTGGCGGCTGCTGATGCCCCGGCTCGCCGCGTCGCACATGGTCGGCCGGCTGGACCCGGCGGGGTCGGACATGACGGCGGGGGACGGCGACGCGCACGCGGCCCCGGCGCTGCCGCAGGTGGCCGAACGGGCGGCCTCCTGACCCCGGGTGCAAGGCCGGGGCCCGCTGGAGGGGCCCTGGAGGGGCTCTGGAACCGCCCTGGAACCGCCCTGGAGGGACGGTCGAGCCCGATCGCATAGCGTGACGAACTGTCCCGTACATCCTTGACATACAAACTGGTCGGTTTGCTACGTTCGCGCTATGCGTCGGGGGTGTTCCGCGTGTGCCCTGCCGCTCATCCGCGAGGGCGCCCGCTGCGGTGCCCGTGGCTTCGAGGAGGCGCCGGTGCGAGCGTCGAAGGAAGAGATGACGGGGCCCGGTCTGGGGTCCACGTTCGCGGCCGCCCTGCACGACGGCCTGGCCCGTTACGGCTCGTTGAGGTCCTGGCGCGAGACGCCTGTTGCTTCTTCTGCTGCTCCTGCTGCTTCTGCCGTTTCCGCTGATACTCCTGCCGCGTCCGCGTCCGTGCCGGATGCGGTGTCCGTGGCCGCGATGCTCGAAGAGGCCCTGCCGCCGTCCGCGCTGGCCGCGGTCGCCGGCGTGCTGCTGGAGACCACCGCGCGGCAGATGCTGGGGGAGCCCGAAAGTGTCGGCGGCGACGAGGCGTTGCGCGCCCTGGGCATAGCCCAGGTGCTGGGCTATGCCACGGCGCGGGAGGCCCGGGTGGCCCGGGAGGGCGCGGGGGCGGGGTCCGTGCCTCCCGCGGCCGTGTCGGACGCGCTGCGAACGGTCAAGCAGTCGCTGGAGGTTGCCGTGGGCGGTGCTACGGGCGCGGCCCGGGCGTGACTTCGTAGGCGAGGTAGGTCGGCGCCCCGGGCATGTTGATCTCGGCCTTGCCGGGCAGGCTCTCCAGGGCCTGCCGGATGGCGGCCATGCGGCCGTCGGTGTCGGAGTTCTCCACGAAGTTGCGGTAGTCGGCCTCCGTGGCCCAGTGGACGAGGTTCACGACGCGGGTGCCGTCCGTGCTGAGGTGGAACTGGGCCGAGCGGTATCCGGGGTAGAAGCGCACCCAGGTCTTCTGGATCTCGGTGAACGCCTTCAGGAGGGCGTGCTGCGTCTCGGGCCCGTCGACGGTGTAGTCGATGATCGAGTAGAAGCCGGATTCCTTGGTCATGCGTTCTCTCGCTCTCTCCCCCGCGTGGCCGGTGTGAGGCTCGTGATCGCATCATCGAACCTCGACTTTGCTTGAGGTCAAGGGGGTGTGGCGGCGCACGGCAACGATCCGGCCATGCGGTGCGCGGTGTACGGGGTGCGGGGCCGGGGTGCGGTGCGCGGTGCGCGGGCCGGGCCGGGGACCTCCCGGCCTTCTCCTTGGGTAGTTTCTCGGCAGCCGGAAGGGCTGCCGGGAGAGTTGCCGGGGGGATCCCCGGGGGCTGCCGGATCGGTTCATGCGAAGGGGGAGGTGGGGCGCGATGTCGCGTCTGCCGTACGTGCCGGGGTTCGCGCGTCCGAAGGCGGAGGCCGGGTCGCCGAAGGCCGAGGGGAAGGCGCTGCGGGAACGGGTGCCGCGGGCCGCGCACGCGGAGTGGACCGCCGGGCCGGACCGGCCGGACGCGGTCGCCGCGGTGGAGGCGTCGAACGCGGGGCGGCTGCCGGAGCTCACGCCGATACGGGTCGGCCGGATGGCCGCGTCCCCCTTCGCCTTCCTGCGCGGATCCGCGGGGCTGATGGGCCACGACCTGGTGGGCTCGGCGGTGACCGGGGTCGGCGCCCAGATCTGCGGAGACGCCCACGCCGCCAACTTCGGGCTCTACGGGGACGCGCGCGGCGAAATCGTCATCGACCTCAACGACTTCGACGAGACCCTGCGCGGGCCGTGGGAGTGGGACGTGAAGCGGCTCGCCGCGTCGCTGGTGCTGGCCGGGCGGGAGGCGGGCGCGGACGAGCCGACCTGCCGGGCGGCGGCGCGGGACGCCGTCGGCTCCTACCGGCACACGATGCGGCTGCTGGCCCGGATGCCGGTCGCGGAGGCCTGGAACGCCATCGCCGACGAGCGGCTCGTCTCCCACGCGGACGCCCGCGAGCTGATCGGCACGCTGGAGCGGGTCGCGGAGAAGGCCCGGCGTAACACGAGCGCCCGCTTCGCGGCCAAGGCCACGGAGAAGACCGGCGACGGGAGGCGCTTCGTGGACGCCCCGCCCGTGCTGCGCCGGCTGCCGGACGGGGAGGCGGCGGCCGTCGCCCTCGCCCTCGGCGGCTACCTCGGCACCCTCCCGGAGGACCTGCTGCCGCTGACGGCCCGGTACGAGGTGCAGGACGTCGCCTTCCGCATCGTCGGCACCGGAAGCGTGGGGCTGCGCTCGTACGTGGTGCTGCTCCTGGACCACCGCGGCGAGCCGCTCGTCCTCCAGGTGAAGGAGGCCCGGCCCTCGGTCCTGCTGCCGTACGCGGAGAAGGCCGGCTTCGCCCTGCCGCCGGACGGGCACGAGGGGCGGCGCGTGGTGCTCGGCCAGAAGCGGATGCAGGTCGTCAGCGACGTGCTGCTGGGCTGGGCGACGGTCGAGGGCCGGCCGTACCAGGTGCGGCAGTTCCGCAACCGCAAAGGCAGCGTCGACCCGGCGGCCCTCACCCCCGACGAACTGGACGACTACGCCCGCCTCACCGGCGCCCTCCTCGCCCGCGCCCACTCCCACACCGCGGACCCCCGCCTCATAGCGGCCTACTGCGGCAAGTCCCCGGCCCTGGACGAGGCCATAGCCGATTTCGCCCACACCTACGCAAACCAAACCGAAGCGGACCACGAGACCCTGACAAAGGCCATCCGCTCGGGCCGAACAGCGGCGGAACCGGGCGTCTAACAACGGACAGCACCCCCGCCGCGACGCACCCCCACCACGGTGATCACCACCCGTGGCGGGGGCCGCAGGCAAATCTCCCGCCGCGATGGCGCCCAGCCGAGACGGCGCGTCCCGGCGGTGCCGGAGGGCCTGCTGCCGGACGGGGTGCCGACGGTTCCACCGGGACGATCACTCGCCCTGGCGCGCCCGCAGGCAGAATCTCCCGCCGCGATGGCGCCCAGCCGGGACGGCGCATCACGGCGGTGCCGGAACAACCCGCCGGCGGGCGGCACCGCCGGGCCCCACCACCGTGGTGGCGCGCCGTCGCGGCGGGATCGCGGCGGGACCGCGCCGGGTCGTCGTCGCCCGGCGACAAGGGGAGCGCCCGCGCGCGGGGCCGAGGCGCCCGGGGAACCCTCCGGGAGGGAACTACGCTGGTCGGGTGATGAATCCGGAAGCAGACACTTCCCGCCTGGAAAAGGCCGTCCGCACGGCCGAGACGGCGCTGATCGAGTTCGAGATCGCCGTGGAGACGTTCCGGGTGGAGGTGGAGAACTTCTCCCGCCTGCACCACCAGCGCCTCGGCCCGGTCTACGCCCGGCTCGACGAGCTGGAGGCGCAGATCGCCGAGGCCGTGGCCGCCCGCAGCGGCGACGCCGAGGACCTGCGCCGGGCCCGCGAGGCCCGGGCGCTGGTGCAGCCGCTGCCCGGCGTGGAGCAGCTCTTCGACGGCTGGCTGGACTCGGAGGGCCTCTCCCCGGAGGCGCAGGCGATGCTCACGGAGAAGCCGGTCCGCCCGCCGCGCCGGGTGCGCCCGAGCGACGAGGCCCGCAAGGCCTTCCGGGAGCTGGTCCGCGAGGCGCACCCGGACCTGGCGCGGGACGAGGCCGAGCGGCTGCGCCGCGAGGCGTTCATCGTGCGGGTCAACGCCGCGTACGCGGACGGCGACGAGGCCCTGCTGCGGGAGCTGGCGACGGAGTGGGCCGCGGGCCCGCCGCCGGAGCCGCGCCCGCTGGACGTGGCGGAGGAGCTCTACGCCCGCCTGGAGTGGCTGGCGCGGCGCAAGGAGATGCTGTCGGAGCTGGCGGCCGAGCTGGAGGGTTCGGCGATCGGCTCGATGCTGCGGATGGCGCCGGAGGACCCGGACGGTCTGCTGGAGGAGATCGCCGAGGGCCTGCGCGCCCAGGTCGCGGAGCGCGAGGCGCATCTGCGGGAGCTGGTCGGGTAGCGTCGTGGGCATGAGCTTTGGTTCCGGTATTCCCGCGGTCGGCGTCGACGCCCTTTCTTCCGAAGACTTCCTGCTGGACGTGCGCGAGGCCGACGAGTGGGCGGCCGGCCACGCGGAGGGCGCGCTGCACATTCCGATGAGCGACTTCGTGGCCCGCTTCGGCGAGCTGACGGAGAAGGCGCCCGACGGTGCCCGGATCAACGTCATCTGCCGTTCCGGCGGCCGGTCCGCGCAGGTCACCGCCTATCTGCTGCAGCAGGGCCTGGACGCGGTGAACGTCGACGGCGGCATGCAGATCTGGGAGGCCGCGGGCCGCCCGGTCGTGGACGGCAACGGCGCCCCCGGCACCGTGATCTAGCAGTCCCGGTCCCGGCAGCCCCGTCCGGCCGTGCCGGTCTAGTCGCCGTCAGGCGCGTGGGCGGCCAGCAGGTCGCCCAGCGCCTCCTCGTGGGCCGCGGCGGGGCCGAGGGACAGCTCCAGCTGTTTGGCCCAGGCGTGGTAGCGGTGCAGGGCGTAGTCGGTGTCGGCGCCGAAGCCGCCGTGCAGGTGCTGCGCGGTCTGCACCGCGCGGCGGACCCCTTCCGAGGCCCACACCTTGGCGACGGAGAGGTCGGCGGCGGCCGGGAGCGGCCCGCCCGCCCCGGACTCCAGCCGCCAGGCGGCCTGCCAGAGCGTGGCCTCCATCGCCCGCAGGTCGATGTAGCGGTCCGCGGCCTGGACGGCCACCGCCTGGAACGTGGCCAGCGGGTGGCCGAACTGCTCCCGCTTCCCCGTGTACGCACTGGTCATGCGGCATACCGCCGTTCCCACGCCGAGCGCGAGCGCGCACGTTCCGACGGTGAGCAGCTCGCGCAGCCGCTCCCAGGCCCCTTCGGCGGCGACGACCTGTGTGGCGTCGAGGCGTACGGAGTCGAGCCGCACCTCGGCGAACCGCTCGCCGTTGGTGGACACCTGCCCGGCCAGGCCCACCCCCGGGTGATCACGGGGGACGAGCCCGAGCACGGAGCGCCCGTCCGCGATCTGCGCCGGGATCACCAGCACATCGGCGGACGGCGCCCACGGCACGGCCGTCTGGACGCCGTCGAGCACCCAGCCCTCCCCGGCCACCGGCCGCGCGCCGACCGCGAGTTCGGCGGCATCGTGCCCCGTGCGCCCGCTGGAGGCGACCGTGGCGACCAGCTCGCCCCGCCCGAGCGCGGGCAGGACCGCGGCTCCGGCCGGGCCGCCGTGCGTGCTGAGCGCGAGCGCCGTCGCCCCGGACTCCAGCAGCGGCACCCGGGCGAGCACCTGCCCCGCCTCGCGCAGGACCAGGCACAGGGCGATCGGCCCGAGCCCCGAGCCGCCGTGCTCGCCGGCGACGGTCAGGCTCAGCAGACCGGCGCCGGCCAGCCTGTGCCACAGTGCGCGGTCGAAGTCCTCCGCGACCGGGCCCCGGGAGAGGACCGGGCTGGGCACGCCGTCGGGGGAGACCCCGGAGAGGACGGCCTGCGCCGCTTCCCGGGCCGCCTGCTGTTCCTCGGTGAAGGTGAAGTCCACTGCCGCCGTCCTCCCGTGCCCGGTATCCGTCCAGCAAATCTGACGGTCCGTCAATCTAAGGCGGGTGGCGGCAAATGGGAACGCTCAGCGGTCGAAGTCGAGCTCCACCTCTTCCGTCAGCGGATGCGACTGGCACGCCAGGACATGGCCGCTCTCGATCTCCTCCGGCTCCAGTGCGAAGTTCCGGTCCATCCGTACCTCGCCTCTGACCAGGAACGCCCGGCACGTCCCGCACACCCCGCCCTTGCAGGCGTAGGGCGCGTCAGGCCGGTTGCGCAGGACCGCCTCCAGCAGCGTCTCCCCTTCCCGCACCGGCCAGCTGCCGCCGCGCCCGTCGAGCTGCGCGGTCACCGTGCTGCGCGCGGGCGAGCCGGCGGGAGCGGCCTGTCCGGGCTCCCCGGCGGCCCCGGACTCCACGTGGAAGATCTCCTGGTGGATGCGGTCCCGCCCCACCCCGAGGCCGCGCAGCGCCCGCTCCGCACCCCGCACCAGGCCGAAGGGCCCGCACAGGAACCAGCCGCCGATCTCCTCCACCGGCAACAGGGCGGGCAGCAGCCGGGCCAGCCGCTCCTCGTCCAGCCGCCCGGACGGCAGCCCGGCCTGCTGCTCCTCGCGGGAGAGCGCGTGCACCAGCTGGAAGCGGTCGGGGAAGCGGTCCTTGAGGTCGGCTACCTCCTCCAGGAACATCGTTGAGGAGGTGGTCCGGTCGCTGCGTATGAGGCAGAACCGGGCCTCGGGCACCCTCGCCAGCAGGGTCGAGGCGATGGACAGCACGGGGGTGATCCCGCTGCCGCCCACGATCGCGGCGAAGTGCCCTGCGCGCGGCTCCAGCACGAACCGCCCGGCCGGTGCCATCACCTCCACGGTGTCCCCGGCGGCCAGCTCCTTGAAGGCGTACGTCGAGAACTCGCCGCCGTCGACCAGCCGCACGCCCACCCTCAGCTCCGCGGGACCCGGCGCCCCGGGGGCGGGCGCGGGGGCGCACAGCGAATACGTACGGCGTATCTCGCCGCCGTCGCGGGTGGGGCGGCGGACGGCGATGTGCTGGCCGGGGGCGTAGCGGTAGGTCTCCCGCAGCTCGGGGGGCACGGCGAAGGCGACGGCCACCGAGTCGTCGGTGAGGGGGTCGACGGAGACCACTCGCAGGGGGTGGAAGGCGCCGTGCCGGGCCGCTGCCATCTACAGCTCCTTGAAGTGGTCGAACGGCTCCCGGCACGCCTCGCAGCGGCGCAGGGCCTTGCAGGCGGTGGACGAGAAGCGGCTGAGCAGCGTGGTCTCGGTGGAGCCGCAGTGCGGGCACCGGATGCCCAGGCCCACCATGACGGGCCCGCCGGCGCCGGGGCCCGTGGGCCGGGGCGGCGCTATGCCGAACTCGGCGAGCTTGCGGCGCCCTTCGGCCGTGATGTCGTCCGTGGACCAGGCGGGGGAGAGCACGGTGCGGACGGACACCTCGGCCTGGCCGTGCTCGTGCAGCACGCGCTCGATGTCCGCGGACATGGCCTCGATCGCGGGGCAGCCGGTGTAGGTGGGGGTGAGCTCGACCTCGACCCGGCCGGGGCCGGTGACATGCAGGTCGCGCAGCACGCCCAGCTCGGCCAGGGTGAGCACGGGCAGCTCGGGGTCGGGGACGGCTCCGGCCAGGGCGCGCAGCCGCTCCTCCAGGGCGGTGGGTGCGGTCACCATGACGCCCCCGGGTGGCTGCGGTGCAGATGCTGCATCTCCGCGAGCATCCGCCCGAACGGCTCGGTGTGGATGCCCTGCCGGCCCGCGCCGGCCGTCCACGCACCGCTCTGCGGGCCGGAGGGCAGGGTGAGCGTGGCGCGCTCGACGACGCCGGTCACCGCGGACAGCCAGGCCTCGCGCAGGACGCTCCAGTCGACCGGCAGCCCCTCGACGGGCTCGAAGAGCTCGCCCGTAAACCTCCAGAGGGCGTCCAGTCCGCTCTGCATGCGGGCGTGGCTCTCCTCCGTGCCGTCGCCGAGCCGCAGCGTCCAGTGCTCGGCGTGGTCGCGGTGGTAGGCGACCTCCTTGACGGCCTTGCCGGCCAGGGGCGCGACCGGCCCTCCGGCGGCGGCCAGCTGCTCGTACAGCAGGTGCTGGTAGACGGAGAAGTACAGCTGGCGGGCGATGGTGCGGGCGAAGTCGCCGTTGGACTGCTCGACGAGCTGGGCGTTGCGGAAGGCGCGCTCCTCCCGCAGATAGGCCAGCTCGTCCTCGTCGCCGACGAGGGAGAGCAGGGTGCGGGCCTGGCCGAGCAGGTCGAGGGCGATGTTGGCGAGGGCGACCTCCTCCTCGAGCACCGGGGCGTGCCCGGCCCACTCCCCCAGCCGGTGGGAGAGCACCAAGGCGTCGTCCCCGAGGGCCAGCGCGGCCGCGGCCAGGGGGGCTTCCACAGTGGTCACGGGCTCGCCGTTCACAGGTGCCGCACCCCTTCCGGGATCTCGTAGAAGGTCGGGTGGCGGTAGGGCTTGTCGGCCGAGGGCTCGAAGAAGGGATCCTTCTCGTCGGGGGAGGAGGCGGTGACCGCGGCGGAGGGCACCACCCAGATCGAGACCCCCTCGGAGCGCCGGGTGTAGAGGTCGCGGGCGTTGCGCAGGGCCATCTCCGCGTCCGGGGCGTGGAGGCTGCCCGCGTGGGTGTGGGCGAGGCCGCGCCTGCTGCGCACGAAGACCTCCCACAGCGGCCAGTCAGCGTTCGTCATGCCGTCGCCTTTCCGTGCTTGGCCGCGTACGCGGCGGCTGCCTCGCGCACCCATGCGCCCTCTTCATGGGCCCGCCGGCGCTGGTTGATCCGCTGGTCGTTGCAGGGGCCGTTGCCGCGGAGCACCTCCTGGAACTCCGTCCAGTCGATGGCACCGAAGTCGTGGTGCCCGCGCTCCTCGTTCCACCGGAGGCCGGGGTCGGGGAGCGTCAGGCCGAGGGACTCGGCCTGGGGGACGCAGATGTCCACGAACCGCTGGCGCAGCTCGTCGTTGGAGTGCCGCTTGATCTTCCAGGCCATGGACTGGGCCGAATGGGAGGACTCGGCGTCGGGCGGGCCGAACATCATCAGCGAGGGCCACCACCAGCGGTCCACGGCGTCCTGCGCCATGGCGTGCTGGGCCTCGGTGCCACGGCTCAGGGCGAGCAGCAGCTCATAGCCCTGGCGCTGGTGGAAGGACTCCTCCTTGCAGATGCGGACCATGGCGCGGGCGTAGGGCCCGTAGGAGCATCGGCACAGCGGGACCTGGTTGGTGATGGCGGCGCCGTCGACGAGCCAGCCGATGGCGCCCACATCGGCCCACGTCAGGGTGGGGTAGTTGAAGATCGAGGAGTACTTCTGGCGGCCCGAGTGGAGCTTGTCGAGCAGCTCGTCGCGGCCGGTGCCCAGGGTTTCGGCGGCGCTGTAGAGGTAGAGGCCGTGGCCGGCCTCGTCCTGCACCTTGGCCATGAGGATCGCCTTGCGGCGCAGCGAGGGCGCGCGGGTGATCCAGTTGGCCTCGGGCTGCATGCCGATGATCTCGGAGTGGGCGTGCTGCGCTATCTGGCGGACGAGGGTGGCGCGGTAGGCGTCGGGCATCCAGTCCCGCGGCTCGATGCGCTCGTCGGCCTCCACCGCGGCGTCGAAGGCCGCCTCGTAGGCCGCGGTGTCCCGGGCTCCTGTGTCCGGCGCCATCGTCGTCATGGCATGCCCCCTGCCTCTCCGCCCGCATGATGCGACCGGCCCGACCGACCGATCGTTCGGTTCAATGGTGGTGCGGCCGCCCAGGGGTGTCAAGCCTGTGGATAACCCCCGGCCGCTGTGCCCCGCCGGACGACCTGGGTACCGTTCGGGTGCACAGCACAGGCGGGACGCAGGAACGGGGCGGGGCATGGAGTCGGATGACGGGCACGAGCGGGCCGGCGCCCTCGCGGGGCTGTCCCTGCCCGCGCGCCTCGTCGTCGCGGCGGGCGCAGCGGTGATCGCGGTGACGGCGGGGGTGCACCTGGCGATGGTGTTCCTGCACGTGGCGCCGTCGAACACGGTCACCAAGCAGAACGCCGCGGCGATAGACGACTACATCTACCCGGAGTACGAGCAGAACTGGAAGTTCTTCGCTCCCAACCCGCTCCAGCAGAACGTGGCCGTGCAGGCCCGCGCCGAGCTCGCCGGCCCCGACGGGCGGACCACGGTGACCGCCTGGACCGACCTGACCGCGAAGGACGGCGCCGCCATCCGGCACAACCTCCTCCCCAGCCACACGCAGCAGAACGAGCTGCGCCGCGCCTGGGACTTCTACACCAACTCCCACGACGTCAAGGAAGCGCCCAACGGGCTGCGCGGCGAGCTCTCCGAGCAGTACATACGACGCATCGTCGTCGGCCGCCTCGGCCCTGAGCAGGACGGGCGCAGCATCCACCGCGTCCAGGTGCGCGCCGTGACCACCCTGGTCGCGCCGCCGGTCTGGAGCGACGAGAAGGGCGGGGCCAAGCCCGCCTACCGGGTGCTGAGCTGGTGGCCGGTCACCGCCGCCGACCGTACGGAGGCGAAGAACCGATGAGCACGACCCTGCCGCTCGGCGCCCGGCTCTCGCGCGCCGCCGACCGCGTCACGAGCAGCCCCCTCGGCGCCTACCAGACGGCCGTGATCCGCATCGGCCTCTCCTTCACGTGGCTGGTCTTCCTGCTGCGCGAATGGCCGAACCGGCACGAGATGTACGGGCCCGACGGGCCGTGGAGCTGGGACATGGCCCGTCGGCTGACCGCCGACAACCACGCCTTCACCGCCCTGCTGTGGTCCGACGGCGGCCTGTGGTTCGAGGCCGTCTACGCCTTCGCCGTGGTGACCGCCGCCCTGCTGACCCTGGGCTGGCGCACCCGCACCATGACCGTGCTCTCCATGGTCGGCGTGCTGTCGCTGCAGAACCGCAGCGTCTTCCTCGGCGACGGCGGCGACAACGTCATCCACCTGATGGCCCTCTACCTGATCCTCATGCGCTGCGGGCGGGTCTGGTCGCTGGACGCCCGCCGCGCCGCGAAGCAGGCCGGCGCGCCCGCCCGCCCGGACGTGACGGGCATCGTGCTGTGGGCCGCCTGCGGGTTCGCCCTGGCCGCCGCGCAGATCCTCGGCGAAACCCGGATGTCCTGGACCGACCACGGCCCGCTCCCCGGCGTCGGCTGGGCCACCGCGCTGTGGGGCCTGTGGCTCGTCCAGGCGCTGTGGTGGCTCGCGGGGCGCTACGCCCCCGAACCCCGCGCCGTCCTGGACGTCCTGGCCAATCTGCTGCACAACGCGGGCCTGCTGGTGATCATGGCAGAGGTCTGCCTGATCTACGCCACGGCCGGCTGGTACAAGATCCAGGGCTCGCGCTGGCAGGACGGCACCGCGCTCTACTACCCGCTGCACCTCGACTACTTCTCGCCCTGGCCCGAGCTCTCCCACGCGCTCGCCGCCAGCGGGCTGCTCGTGCTGCTGCTCAGCTACGGCACCGTGGCCGTGCAGGTCGCCTTCCCCTTCACCCTGCTCAACCGGCGGGTGAAGAACGTCCTGCTGGCCGTGATGATGATGGAGCACCTCGGCATCGCCCTGCTGCTCGGGCTGCCGTTCTTCTCCCTCGCGATGATCGTGGCCGACGCGGTCTTCCTCCCCACCTCCTTCCTGCGCCGCCTGGGCCCCCTCGCCGGCCGGGCCCGCGACCGGCTGCTGCCGGCCCGTAAGCAGCCCGTCCCGGCGCAGCGCGAGGGGGACGAAGCGGCCGACCGGACTCTCGTAGGCTGAGGGCATGACCGAGGACGAAGCCGCTGCCGCCGTGCGGCAGTGGGGCGAGCACGCCCCCGACGCCGTACTGCTCGACGGCTTCCACGCCCTTAAGCACGCCCTGCGCTTCGGCGCGGACGTCCGGCTCGCGGTCACCAGCGACAAGGCGGCGGCACTGCAGCTCGCCGCCGCGCTGGCCGACGACCTCACGGGTGTCCTCGCCGAGCGGCTGGTGGAGATCCCGGCGCAGGCCCTGCGCGAGCTGGTGCCCAGGATCCACCCCACCGGCGTGGCCGCGCTCGCCGTGCGTCCGGCCCGCAGGGCGAACCTCGACGCGCTCTCACGGGCGCCCCGGAAGGCCCCCGTCGTCGTCCTGGACAACCCGCGCAACCTCGGCAACGTGGGCGCCGTGATCCGGCTCGCGGCCGGTTTCGGCGCCACGGGCGTCGTCACCACCGGGGACATGGACCCCTGGCACCCCAACGCCGTACGCGCCGGGGCGGGCCTGCACTACGCCACCGCCGTCGAACGGCTGCCCCTGCCCGAGCTCCCGCCCGGGCCGCTGTACGCCCTGGACCCGGAGGGGGACGACATCCGCTCCCTCACCCTGCCCGACGACGCGCTGATCGCCTTCGGCTCCGAGCGCCACGGCATCTCGCCCGAGCTGCGCGAGAGGGCGACCCGGCTGGTCGCCCTCCCCATGCGGCCGCAGGTCTCCAGCTACAACCTCGCCACGAGCGTCGCCATGGCGCTGTTCCACTGGGGAGGCCCGGGCCCGGCCCTGGGCTAGGCCGGGCGGCGCACCTCGACCGTGCGGAAGCGGCTGGCGACGAACGCGCCGTCGCACAGGGCCGCATTGGCGGCGGGGTTGCCGCCGGAGCCGTGGAAGTCGGAGAAGGCCGCCGTCTGGTTCACGAACACTCCGCCCGTCAGGTTGAGCGAGAGCTGGGCGCACTCCTCCAGGCAGGCCTCCTCCACCAGCCGCTCGACCTCGGGCGACGTGGTGTACGCGCCGACGGTCATCGCGCCCTTCTCCCGCACCGTGCGGCGCAGCAGCTCCACGGCGTCCGCCGCGGAGTCGACGGCCACGGCGAAGGAGACCGGGCCGAAGCACTCCGAGAAGTAGGCCGCTTCGGCGTCGGGCTTGGCGCCGTCCAGCTTCACGATCACCGGGGTGCGCACGGTGGCGCCGGGGAAGTCGGGGTTGGTCACCGTGCGGGAGGCGAGGGCGACCTCGCCGAGCTGGGCGGCGGCGTCGATCCGCTCCTTGACCTGGTCGTTGACGATGGCGCCCAGCAGGCCGTTCGCCCGGGCGTCGTCGCCCAGCAGGCCCTCGACCGCGGCGGCCAGATCGGACACCACCTCGTCGTAGGACTTGTGCCCGGCGTCGGTGGCGATGCCCTCGCGGGGGATCAGGAAGTTCTGCGGGGTGGTGCACATCTGGCCGCTGTAGAGGGACAGCGAGAAGGCCAGGTTGCCGAGGAGGCCCTTGTAGTCGTCGGTGGAGTCGAGCACGACCGTGTTGACGCCGGCCTTCTCCGTATAGACCTGTGCCTGGCGGGCGTTGGCCTCCAGCCAGTCGCCGAAGGCGGTGGAGCCGGTGTAGTCGATGATGCGGATCTCCGGGCGCACGGCCAGGGTCTTGGCGATGCCCTCGCCGTCCCGCTCGGCGGCCAGTGCCACCAGGTCGGGCGAGAAGCCCGCCTCGCGCAGCACCTCGCGCGCGATGCGCACGGTCAGGGCCAGAGGCAGCACCGCGCGCGGGTGCGGCTTGACCAGGACGGCGTTGCCCGTGGCGAGCGAGGCGAAGAGGCCGGGGAACCCGTTCCACGTGGGGAAGGTGTTGCAGCCGATGAGCAGGGAGATACCGCGCGGGACGGCCGTGAACTCCTTGCGCAGCTCCAGCGGATCGCGCTTGCCCTGCGGCTTGGACCACTGGGCCGAGCCCGGCGTGCGAACCTGCTCCGCATAGGCGTAGGCGACGGCCTCCAGGCCCCGGTCCTGGGCGTGCGGGCCGCCGGCCTGGAAGGCCATCATGAAGGCCTGGCCGCTGGTGTGCATCACGGCATGGGCGAACTCGTGCGAGCGGGCGTTGATCCGCGCGAGGATCTCCAGGCAGACCACGGCCCGCACCTCCGGCCCCGCCTCGCGCCACTGCGGCATCGCCGCGCGCAGCGCCGGCAGCAGCTCCTCGACGGCCGGGTGCGGATACTCGATGCCGAGCTCGATCCCGAACGGCGAGACCTCGGCGCCCGCCCAGCCGTCCGTACCCGGCTGGTCCAGCTCGAAGCGCGCGCCGCGCAGCGCCTCGAAGGCGGCCTGGCCCTCGGCGGCGCTCAGGCTGCCCGGCACGGCGCCCTCCGCGCCGTACGCCTTCGGGTGCTCGGGGAAGGGGGACCAGTAGGCGCGCGTGCGGACGGCATCCAGCGCCTGATCCAGGGTGGGGCGGTGCTTCTCGGCCAACTGAGCGGTGGTGAGTCCGGCGGTCACGGCTGACCAACTCCTTGTCGAGCGGGGCTCCGATACGGGGGACCAGACGCACCCCCGGTGGATACAGTAACCGAACGATCGGTCGGGACAAGGGGGCCCGGCAATCCTGTGGAAAAACACTTCGGGGAGGATCACTGCCATGACCGCAATCGACCCGGCCGGCACCGTCGCCGTCGTCGGCGCCGGCACCATGGGCCAGGGCATCGCCCAGGTCGCCCTGACCGCGGGCCACCCCGTGCGGCTGTACGACGCCGCACCCGGCCGTGCGGAGGAGGCGGCGCGCACGATCGCCGCCCGGCTCGGCCGTCTGGTGGACAAGGGCAGGCTCGACCCGGCCGTCCGGGACGCTGCCCTCGCCCGTCTGCAGCCCGCCGCACGGCTCGCCGAACTCGCCGACTCCGCGCTCGTCATCGAGGCGATTGTCGAGCAACTTCCCGTCAAGCAGAAGCTGTTCGCCGAGCTGGAATCGGTCGTTCCCGACGCGTGCCTGCTGGCCACCAACACCTCGTCCCTGTCGGTGACCGCCGTCGCCGGCGGCCTGAAGCTCCCCGGCCGCTTCGTCGGCCTGCACTTCTTCAACCCCGCACCGCTGCTGCCGCTGGTGGAGGTCGTCCGGGGCTTCGCCACGGACGCGGCCGCCGCCGAGCGGGCGGCGGAGACGGTCGCCGCGTGGGGCAAGACCCCGGTGACCTGCGCCGACGCCCCCGGCTTCATCGTCAACCGCGTCGCCCGGCCCTTCTACGCCGAAGCCTTCCGGCTGTACGAGGAGCGCGCCGCCGACCCCGCCACCCTCGACGCCGTCCTGCGCGAGTGCGGCGGGTTCGCGATGGGGCCCTTCGAGCTCACCGACCTCATCGGCCAGGACGTGAACGAAGCCGTCACCCGTTCGGTCTACGAGTCGTTCTTCCACGACCCGAAGTTCCGCCCGTCCCTGGCCCAGCGCCGGCTGGTGGAAGCGGGACTCCTGGGACGCAAGAGCGGCCGCGGGTGGTTCGACCACTCCGCCGACGCGCAGCGGCCCCTGCCGCACACCGCGGAGCCGCAGGACCCCCCGGCGGCGGTCCGCGTCACGGGCGGTCTGGGGCCCGCCGCCGCCCTGGTGGAGATGATCCGGGAGGCGGGCATCGAGGTCACCGTGGAGGGGGACGGACAGGCCTCCGGGGGCCACATCAGGCTGCCCGGCGGCGCGTGCCTGGCCCTGACCGACGGCTCTGCCGCCCTGGAGGGCCCTCCAGGGGAGCGCGGCATCTTCTTCGACCTGTCGCTCGACTACCGCGCCGCCACCCGCATCGCCCTGGCCCCGTCCGCGGAGGCCGCACCCGAGGACGTCCGCGAGGCCACGGGCCTCATGCAGGCGCTCGGCAAGGCGGTCAGCGTGATCGACGACGTCCCCGGGATGATCGTCGGCAGGACCGTCGCGATGATCGTGGACTTCGCCGCCGACGCCGCCGCCCGCGAGGTGGCGACCCCTGAGGACATCGACCGGGCCATGCGGCTGGGCGTGAACTATCCGGGCGGCCCCCTGGAGTGGGCCGGCCGCCTCGGCGCGGTCTGGCTGTGGAACTTCCTGTACAACCTGCACGACGAGGGAGCGGGCGAGCGCTACGCGCCGTCGCGGGCCCTGAGGCGCCGTGCGGACCGAGAGGCACGGGTGCTGTAATCGTGACCATGGCCAAGCGCGACACCTACACGCCCGAATCGCTGCTCGCGGTCGCCGTCGAGGTGTTCAACGAGCGGGGCTACGACGGCACGTCCATGGAGCACCTCTCCAAGGCGGCCGGGATCTCCAAGTCCTCCATCTACCACCACGTGAAGGGCAAGGAAGAGCTGCTCCGGCTCGCGATAAGCCGTGCCCTGGACGGGCTCTTCGCCGTGCTGGACGAGCCGGGGGCGACCGGGGGACGCGCAGTCGACCGCCTGCAGTACGTCACCCGGCGCACCGTCGAGGTGCTCATGGCCGAGCTGCCCTACGTGACGCTGCTGCTGCGCGTGCGCGGCAACACCGACACCGAGCGCTGGGCGATGGAGCGCCGCCGCGAGTTCGACCACCGCGTCGCCGACCTGCTCAAGCAGGCGGCGGCCGACGGCGACCTGCGGGCGGACGTGGACGCACGGCTGGCCACCCGGCTGCTCTTCGGGATGATCAACTCCGTGGTGGAGTGGTACCGCCCCGGCCACGGCGGGGCGGCGACCAGCGAAGAAGTGGCCGATGCGGTGGTGCTGACGGCGTTCGCGGGACTGCGCACCCCCGGGCGGGACTAGCCCTTCTCCTCCAGGTCCGTCTCCTCGAAGATCAGCAGCGTGCGGGTGCTGAGCACCTCGTCCATCGACTGGATGCGGGTCAGCACCAGCTCGCGCAGGGCGCGGTTGTCCTTGGTGTGCACCAGCAGGAGCACGTCGAAGTCCCCGCTGACCAGGGCGATGTGCGCGGCCCCCGGCAGCTCCAGGAGCTTGTCGCGGACCGTGCGCCAGGAGTTCTGCACGATCTTCAGCGTGATGTACGCCGACGCGCTCTGCCCCGCCCGCTCCTGGTCGACCCGCGCGCTGAACCCCCGGATCACACCGTCGTCGATGAGCCGGTTGATCCGGGCGTAGGCGTTGGCGCGCGAGACGTGCACACGCTCCGCGACGGAGCGTATCGACGCGCGACCGTCGGCCTGGAGCATGCGCAGGATGGCGCGGTCTATCTCGTCCAGCGGCCGCGCCGGTGCCCTGCTCCCGGTGAAGGCCATCTGTTCCTCCGGCATGGCGTCCCGCCTCCCCCTCTTGGACGTCCTGGCCATATCTCAGGCTGTGGAGAACCGTTTGTCCACAGGCTCGGGCCGCCTGTAGCCAAAATGTGCCGACGACCGAACAATCGGTAGGGAGGGCGTCGGCGCGATTTCGCCGTACGTCCGGTCAAGCCCGTCCCCACAAAGGAGGTGCTCGTCATGACGGTTCTGGAGCAGCCCGGTTCGTACCGGCCCACCCCGCCCCCCGCCTGGCGGCCCCGCACCGACCCCGCCCCCCTGCTTCCCGACGCGGAGCCGTATCGCGTGCTGGGCACGGCGGCGGCGGACGGGCTCGACGCCGGGCTGCTGCTCCGGCTCTACGGCCACCTCGTCCGCGGCCGCAGATACAACGCCCAGGCCACCGCGCTCACCCGCCAGGGCCGGCTCGCCGTCTACCCCTCCTCCACCGGGCAGGAGGCGTGCGAGGTCGCCGCCGCGCTCGCCCTGCAGGAACAGGACTGGCTCTTCCCGAGCTACCGCGACACCCTCGCCGCCGTCGCCCGCGGCCTCGACCCCGTCCAGGCGCTCACGCTCCTGCGCGGCGACTGGCACACCGGATACGACCCCCACGAGCACAGGATCGCACCGCTGTGCACCCCGCTGGCCACCCAGCTGCCGCACGCGGTGGGCCTCGCCCACGCCGCCCGCCTCAAGGGCGACGACGTGGTCGCGCTCGCCATGGTCGGCGACGGCGGCACCAGCGAGGGCGATTTCCACGAGGCGCTGAACTTCGCCGCCGTCTGGCAGGCCCCCGTCGTCTTCCTCGTGCAGAACAACGGCTTCGCGATCTCCGTGCCGCTCGCCAAGCAGACCGCGGCCCCCTCGCTCGCCCACAAGGCCGTCGGCTACGGCATGCCCGGCCGGCTCGTGGACGGCAACGACGCCGCCGCCGTCCACGAGGTCCTCACCGACGCCGTGCGGCGGGCCCGCGAAGGCGGCGGCCCCACCCTCGTGGAAGCCGTCACCTATCGCATGGACGCCCACACCAACGCCGACGACGCCACCCGCTACCGCAGCGACGCCGAAGTCGAGACCTGGCGCGGCCACGACCCCGTCGCCCTGCTGGAGCAGGAGCTGACCGCACGCAAGCTCCTGGACGAGGCCGGCATGGCCGCCGAGCGGGAAGCGGCCGAGCGCATGGCCGCCGACCTGCGCGAGCGCATGAACCAGGACCCCGTGCTGGATCCCATGGACCTCTTCACCCACGTCTACGCCGAGCAGACCGCCCAACTGCGGGAGCAGGCCGGGCTGCTGCGCGCCGAGCTCGACGCCGCGGCGGAAGCCGCCCCGGACTCCCCGGAAGGGAAGCAGCGATGACCACCGCGGCAGTCAGGGCCGGAGCCCGGCCCTCCTCCATGGCCCAGGCCCTCAACCGGGCCCTGCGCGACGCCATGGCCGAGGACCCGGCCGTCCACGTCCTCGGAGAGGACGTCGGAGCGCTCGGCGGCGTCTTCCGCGTCACCGACGGCCTGGTGAAGGAGTTCGGCGAGGACCGCTGCACCGACACCCCGCTCGCCGAGGCCGGCATCCTCGGTACGGCCGTCGGCATGGCCATGTACGGGCTGCGGCCCGTGGTCGAGATGCAGTTCGACGCCTTCGCCTACCCCTCGTTCGAGCAGCTCATCAGCCACGTCGCCCGGATGCGCAACCGCACCCGCGGCGCCGTGCCCATGCCGCTCACCGTCCGCGTGCCCTACGGCGGCGGCATCGGCGGCGTCGAGCACCACAGCGACTCCTCCGAGGCGTACTACATGGCCACCCCCGGCCTCCACGTCGTCACCCCCGCCACCGTCGCCGACGCCTACGGGCTGCTGCGCGCGGCGATCGCCTCCGACGACCCCGTCGTCTTCCTGGAGCCCAAGCGGCTCTACTGGTCCAAGGCCGAGTGGGACCCCGAGACGCCCGAGGCCGTGCCCGCCATAGGGCGCGCCGCCGTCCGCCGCCGCGGCACCTCCGCCACGCTCATCACCTACGGGCCGTCCCTGCCGGTCTGCATGGAGGCGGCCGAGGCGGCCGTCGCCGAAGGCTGGGACCTCGAAGTCGTCGACCTGCGCTCCCTCGTGCCCTTCGACGAGGAGACGGTCTGCGCCTCCGTCCGGCGCACCGGACGCGCCGTGGTCGTCCACGAGTCGACCGGATTCGGCGGCCCCGGCGGGGAGATCGCGGCCCGGATCACCGAGCGCTGCTTCCACCACCTGGAGGCGCCGGTGCTGCGCGTCGCCGGCTTCGACATCCCGTACCCGCCGCCGATGCTGGAGCGGCACCACCTGCCCGGGGTCGACCGGGTGCTGGACGCGGTCGCACGGCTGCAGTGGGAGGCGGAGAGCTGATGCCCGAGGTCAAGGAATTCCGGCTGCCCGATCTCGGCGAGGGGCTCACCGAGGCGGAGATCGTGCGCTGGCTGGTCGAGGTCGGCGAGGTCGTGGCCGTCGACCAGCCGGTCGTGGAGGTCGAGACCGCCAAGGCGATGGTCGAAGTCCCCTGCCCGTACGGGGGCGTGGTCACGGCCCGCTTCGGCGAGGAGGGCACGGAGCTTCCCGTGGGGGCGCCACTGCTGACGGTCGCCGTCGGGGCGCCCGCGGATGCGGGCGCCGCGCCCGCGTCCGCCGAGGCGGAGTCCTCCGGCAACGTCCTCGTGGGTTACGGCACGGGGGCGCCTGCGGCGCGGCGGCGCCGGGTCCGGCCGCGGGACGGTTTCGCGGCGTCCGGGGGCACGTCCGGTCCTGCGGACGTCTCTGCGGACGTCTCTGCGGACGGGGCTCCGGCGGTGCCGGGTGGCCCGGAGGCGGTCGGGCACCGCCGGTCGGGTTCGTCAAGGCTGAGCGCCGTTGCGGCGGGAGGGGCCACCGGGGCCGCCGGGGATCCTGCGGGCCGGGAGGCTTCCCGGGCCGCGTCCGCGGACGGGCGTGCGGCGGACGGGGTGGCCGGGGTTGCCCTCGGCTCTTCCACCGGCCCCGTCCCCGTCGTGTCCCCCCTCGTCCGGAAGCTGGCCCGTGAACACGGGCTCGATCTGCGGGCCTTGAGCGGATCCGGGCGGGACGGGCTGATTCTGCGCGCCGATGTGGAGCGCGCCGTGCGCGCCGCCGAGGCCGTGGCCGCCCCCGAGCCCACCGCGGCGGCCGCCCCCGGTGAGGCGGGCGTCGAGCGCATCCCCCTGCGCGGGGTGCGCGGTGCCGTCGCCGAGAAGCTCGGCCGGAGCCGGCGGGAGATCCCCGACGCCACCTGCTGGGTGGACGCCGATGCCACCGAGCTGCTCGCCGCCCGCCGGGCCATGAACGCCGCGGGCGGGCCGAAGGTCTCCCTCCTGGCTCTGCTCGCCCGCATCTGCACGGCAGCCCTGGCCCGGTATCCCGGCCTCAACGCCACCGTCGACACCGAGGCCCGGGAGATCGTCCGCCTGCCCGGCGTCCACCTCGGCTTCGCCGCCCAGACCGAGCGCGGCCTGGTCGTCCCCGTCGTCCGGGACGCCCACCTGCGCAACGCCGCCGGCCTCTCCGAGGAGATCGCCCGCCTCACCGAGGCCGCGCGGTCCGGCACGCTGACCCCGGCCGAGCTCACCGGCGGCACGTTCACGCTGAACAACTACGGCGTGTTCGGCGTCGACGGCTCCACGCCGATCATCAACCACCCCGAGGCGGCCATGCTCGGCGTCGGCCGGATAGCCCCCAAGCCCTGGGTCCACCAGGGAGAGTTGGCGGTACGGCACGTGGTGCAGCTGTCGTTCACCTTCGACCACCGGGTCTGCGACGGCGGCACGGCGGGAGGCTTCCTGAGGTACGTGGCCGACTGCGTCGAGCAGCCCGCTGTGTTGTTGCGCTCTCTCTGAGCTTTCGCCCCGTCCCGAACGGCCATACTCGTCGGGTGACTGGTTACGACGCGGTAGTGCTCGCCGGTGGCGCGGCCCGCAGACTGGGCGGCGCCGACAAACCCACCCTGCGCGTGGGCGGGCGGACGCTGCTGGACCGGGTGCTGGAGGCGTGCGCGGACGCCGAGGAGAC
>NZ_JBAMDC010000084.1:0-21626 GCF_036961605.1 Streptomyces sp. KLMMK | reverse complement strand
GCCCTGCCCGTCCTCGCCGCCCTCGAAGCCACCCTCGTCATCGCGGGCCCCGGCGGCGGCCGCCGCGAGATCCCCGTCGGCCACTTCCTGACGGGCTACGAGATGCTCGCCCCCGGCGAGCTCATCGGCTACGTCCGCGTGCCCCTGCTGCACGCCCCGCAGACCTTCCTCAAGGCCACCGGACGCACCGGCCCGGGCCGCGCCACCGCGTCCGTCGCCGTCGTCCTCGACCCCGCCCGGCGGGGCGTGCGCTGCGCGGTGGGCGCCGTCGCACCCATGCCGCTGCGCCCGCTCGACGCCGAGCGCTGGGTCGCCTCCCTCATCGACTGGGACGGCGAGCGCACGCTCGCCCCCGAGGCGTGCGCCGCCTTCGGCGACTACGTCGCCGCGGCCTGCATCCCGGACCCCGCGCCCGCTCCCGACGGCGGGGAGCCGGGCACCCTGCCGCCCGCCGCGCTGCACTTGCGTCGTACGGTGGCGACTCTGGCCCGCCGAGCACTGGGGAGGGCACTCGCGTGAGTGACGAACAGCGACAGGCCCACGCCGCCGGCCCGGTCGGCTGGCAGCCGATCCCGCGCGGCGGGGAGTACGACGAGGGCACCACGTTCCTGCAGCTGCCCCCGGAGCTCCTCGCGCATCCGGGCGCGGCCATGAACGGCACCGGCGCCTGGGACCCGCTGGCCGCGGCCGGCTCGGGCGGCTACACCCCGCCCTCCGCCGACTCCTGGCAGCAGGCGCCGGCGGCGGCTGCAGCGGGGGCGCAGGGGCAGTGGGGGGTGCCCGGGGGTGCTTACGGGCATGAGGGCACGGGGGCCCATCAGGGCGGCTATCAGCCGGCACCTGAGGCCGCCGAGGCCCATGGAGGGGTTCACGGCGGTGCGCACGACGGGGCACATGGCGGTACCCATGGCGGTGCTCACGGTGGTGCTCACGGTGGGGTGTCCGACGCCGCCTACGGTGAGACGTACGGCGAGGGTGTGCACGTAGGTGGCGCCTATGACGGGGGCCTTCATGACGGCGCCCTTCATGGCGGAGCCCTTCACGATGGCGCTCTTCACGATGGCGCTCTTCACGGCGGGGGTGTGCACGACGGTGGCGGGCACGATGCCGGTGTGCGCGATGCCGGTGTGCATGACGCGGGTTTGCATGACGCGGGTTTGCGCGACGCGGGTTTGCTTGAGGCCGGACTTCACGACGGTGGCGCTCACGGCGGCGGTCCGCAGGGCAGCGGTCCTCATCAGGGCGGTTCTTACGAGGGCGGTCACCAGGACGGCACGCTCCACGACGGCACGCTCCACGACGGCGCCCTTCACTCCCCCCACGACGGCGGTGCCGATCCGCACGCCACGGCGGAGTGGCCGGCGCCCGGTGCCGGCTCGACGGGCCAGTGGTCCGTGCCGGCCGCGGGCGACGACCCCGTCGACGAGTCCGGCGAGTACCTCGTCCGCAGTGCCGCCCCGGAGGCGCCCGCGGCGCCGGTGACGCCGCCGGCGCCCTGGTCGGCGCAGCCCGTCGACGACTCCTGGCGCCAGTCGCTGGCCGCGGCCACCCCGGCCGCGGGTACGCCCGTCCCGGGCCCCGACACCGGCCAGTGGTCGGTTCCGGTTCTGCCCGAGGACGCGGTGGATGCGGCGGACGTGTCCGGCGAGTACGCGCGGGACGGCTTCCCCGGTGCGGTCGCGGAGAATTCCGCTTCCGCCCTGCCCGGCGAGCCTCCGGCCGTGGACGCGGCGAGCGCGTTCACCGTGCCGGCGTACGTCAGCGACGTCACTGGTACGGGCGATAATCCGGGCGCGGCCGGGACGGAGAACGAGCCGTCCGTTGCGTCCGTCTCCGCCTCGGCCTCCGCCTCCGCGTCCGAGGGGCCGTCGCCTGCGGCGGAGCCGGAGCCGGCGGGGCAGCCGGAGGTTTCCGGCGCCGAGCAGGGGCAGGAGCAGCAGCCCGTCCTGCACCCGCAGCAGGCGGTGCACGCCGAGTCGTTCGCCCACCCGGGCCCGGCCGGGCAGCACGCCCAGCCGACGCTGCCCGAGCAGTTCGTACCGTCGCAGGGACAGCCGCAGGGGCTGTCGCAGGGGCTGTCGCAGGGAACGTCGGATGCGGCCGATGCCGTAGCTGCCGACGCCCCCGTGTCGGCCGACGTCGTAGCGGACGAGGCGGCGGCGTCGCCCGCCGCGCCCGCCGACGGCTCCGAGCGCGATCAGGATCCGTCCGGTGCCGACGCCGATCCGGGTGCCGGCATTCCGGAGCACGCCATCCCCGGCCCCGGCATCCCGGCGCACGACACCCTCGGCGGCGGCGATCCCCTCGGTGCCGCCGACCCCCTCGGGTCCACGGGTCACCCCGTCGGGTCCACGGGTCACCCCGTCGGGACCACGGGTCACCCCGTCGGATCCGCAGGTCACCCCCTCGACCTCTCCGACCCGCTCGACCTCTCCGACCCCCTCGACCTCTCCGACCCCCTCGGCGTCCCGCACAACGAGCACCCCTGCACGTCCTACGTCCTGCGCGTCAACGGCACCGACCGGCCCGTGACCGACGCCTGGATCGGCGAGTCCCTGCTGTACGTCCTGCGCGAGCGCCTCGGCCTCGCCGGGGCCAAGGACGGCTGCTCGCAGGGCGAGTGCGGGGCCTGCTCGGTCCAGGTCGACGGGCGGCTCGTCGCCTCCTGCCTGGTCCCGGCGGCCACCACGGCCGGCGCGGAGGTCCGTACGGTCGAGGGCCTGGCCACCGACGGCCGGCCGTCCGACGTGCAGCGGGCGCTCGCCGAGTGCGGCGCCGTGCAGTGCGGTTTCTGCGTGCCCGGCATGGCGATGACCATGCACGACCTCCTCGAGGGCAACCACGCCCCGACCGAGATGGAGACCCGCCGGGCCATCTGCGGCAACCTCTGCCGCTGCTCGGGCTACCGGGGCGTGCTCGACGCGGTCCGGCAGGTCGTCGGCGAGCGCGAGGCGGCCGCGGCGCAGGAGCTCCAGGACGCGGATGCGCAGCAGCACGAGGTGCTGCAGCCGGATGCGGACCAGGCCCGTATCCCGCACCAGGCGGGCCCGCACGGCGGGGGCAGCGGAAAGGCGACGACGGCATGACGGGAAGCGGCGGAATGGGCGGAATGGCAGGAATGGCGGGCGCGGCCGAAGGCGGCGCCACGGCCACCGCCATTCCTCTGCTCACCTCGCCCGGCGGCCCCGCCGAACCGCAGCGCGGCATCGGCGCCTCCCTCACCCCGGCCGACGCGGAGGCCAAGACCCAGGGTATCTACCCGTACGCGGCCGACCTGTGGGCCGAGGGCCTGCTGTGGGCCGCGCTCCTGCGCTCCCCGCACCCGCACGCCCGCATCCTGTCGATCGACACCAGCGAGGCCGCCCGGATGCCGGGCGTCCGTGCCGTCGTGACGCACGCGGACGTGCCCGGCGACGCCGCCCACGGCCGCAAGATCGCCGACCGTCCGGTCTTCGCGTCCGACATCGTGCGCCACCACGGCGAGCCGATCGCCGCCGTCGCCGCCGACCACCCCGACACCGCGCGGCTCGCCGCGGCGGCCATCGCCGTCGAGTACGAGGTGCTGGAGCCCGTCACCGACCCCGAGCAGGCCTTCTCCGCCGAGCCGCTGCACCCCGACGGCAATCTGATCCGCCACATCCCGCTGCGCTTCGGCGATCCGGACGCGGTCGGCGAAGTGATCGTCGAAGGCCTCTACCGGATCGGCCGCCAGGACCCGGCGCCCATCGGCGCCGAGGCCGGCCTCGCCGTGCCGCGCCCCGACGGCGGCGTCGAGATCTACACCGCGTCGACGGACCCGCACGCCGACCGCGACCTGGCCGCCGCCTGCTTCGGCCTGGCGCCCGAGCGCGTGAAGGTTGTCGTCACCGGCGTGCCCGGGGCGATGGGCGACCGCGAGGACCCCGGCATGCAGCTGCCGCTCGGCCTGCTCGCGCTGCGCACCGGCCACCCCGTCAAGCTCGTCGCCACCCGCGAGGAGTCCTTCCTCGGCCACCCGCACCGCCACCCCACGCTGCTGCGCTACCGCCACCACGCGGACGCCGACGGCAAGCTGGTGAAGGTCGAGGCGCAGATCCTGCTGGACGCGGGCGCCTACGCCGACACCTCGTCCGACGCGCTGGCCGCCGCCGTGGCCTTCGCCTGCGGCCCGTACGTCGTGCCGCACGCCTTCGTCGAGGGCTGGGCCGTCCGCACCAACAACCCGCCGTCCGGCCACATGCGCGGCGAGGGCGCCATGCAGGTGTGCGCCGCGTACGAGGGCCAGATGGACAAGCTCGCGGCCCGCCTGGGCCTTGACCCGGCCGAGCTGCGCCTGCGCAACGTACTGGCGACCGGCGACCTGCTGCCCACCGGCCAGACGGTCACCTGCCCCGCCCCCGTGGCCGAACTCCTGCGCGCCGTCCGCGACTACCCGCTGCCCGCCCTCCCCTCGGACGACCCCGAGGAGGAGTGGGTGCTGCCCGGCGGCCCCGGCGGCGCGGGCGAGGCCGGTGCGGTGCGGCGCGGCGTCGGCTACGGCCTGGGCATGGTGCACATGCTCGGCGCGGAGGGCGCGGACGAGGTCTCGACGGCCACGGTCAAGGTGACGGGCCCGGTGGCCACGGTCATCTGCGCGGCGGTCGAAACGGGCCAGGGCTTTGCGACCCTCGCCCGCCAGATCGTCCAGGAGGTCCTAGGCCTGGACGAGGTCTACGTCGCCCCCGTCGACACCGACCAGCCCCCGTCCGGCCCCGGCGCGCACAGCCGCCACACGTGGGTGTCGGGCGGCGCGGTCGAGCGCGCGGCGCGGATGGTGCGGACGCAGCTGCTGCAGCCGCTCGCCGCGCAGTTCGGCATGTCGGCGGAGCTGTTGACCATCGCCGACGGCAAGATCACGTCGTACGACGGGGTCCTGAGCATCACGGTCGCCGAGGTCCTGGAGGGCAAGGAACTCTGGGCCACGGCCCAGTGCCGCCCCCACCCCACCGAGCCGCTCGACGAATCGGGCCAGGGCGACGCGTTCGTGGGCATGGCCTTCTGCGCGGTGCGCGCGGTCGTGGACGTGGACGTGGAACTGGGCTCCGTCCGGGTCGTCGAAATGGCAGTGGCCCAGGACGTGGGCCGCGTCCTCAACCCGAAGCAGGCCCGCGCCCGCATCGAGGCGGGCATCACCCAGGGCGTCGGCGCGGCCCTGACGGAAAACCTCCGCACGGCGGGCGGAATGGTCCGCCGACCGGACTTCACGGGCTATGCGTTGCCGACGTCGCTGGACACCCCGGACGTCCACATCGTGAAGCTGGTCGAGGAGCGCGACGTCGTTGCTCCTTTCGGGGCCAAGGCGATCAGCGCGGTACCGGTGGTGACGTCGCCGGCGGCGGTGGCTTCGGCGGTGCGCGCGGCCACGGGCCGCCCGGTCAACCGGCTGCCGATCAGGCCGCAGGCGGCGGTGGCGACGTCCGGCTGAGCGCCCGGCTGAGTACGCGCGTGTCACTGCCCGGCGTTACTGTGTAGCGTGAAGTTACATGTGACGGCGGGCGGTTGGCGGGTGGGGAAGTCAGTGGAGGGGCACACGTGACCGAGCAGGGGCCGCAAGGCGGCTTGGCCGCCGAACTGTCCACCCTGAAGAAGTTCAAGGGCCGGGTGGACGATCTGCTGCGCACACTGGACGAATCCGACGGCGCGCCGGGCAAGGTAGCGGAAACGGGCCTCACCCAGGCCCACTTGGGCGTGAACTTCCACGCGGCGGAAGCCCTCTACAGCGTCTACCGCGACGTCCACACGGACCTGGTGACACTGGCCCAGCTCCTCAACGACCAGATCCAAGCGCTGAGCGCGACCGTGCTAGACGCCCATTCGGGCTACGCCAACACGGACGCGGAGGAGCGGGAGAAGCTCTGGGCGATCCACCAGCGGATGCAGCGCCAGTACGACCCGAAGCTGGACCCGGATGCCGATCCGGCGCAGCCGCAGACGCTGTGGCCGGGAGCCCCTACGGATCCGCGCGGTAGCAGCGGATCAGGCGGACACACCCACTTCTAGAGCCGGGAAGGACGCAAGCACTGATGACCGACCAAGTCCCGACCAGAAGCGACAAGGACCCCCGCTTCCCGCCGGTATGCGCGCCTGCCGAAGACTTCTACGACATCCCGCACGAGAAGCTCCAGGCGATGGTCGAGCACGCGGACCAGCACCGGGTCATCGCCATCGGCCTCCAGCTCAACGGCGCGGCCCAGGCCATCAAGAAGCTCGGAGACGACCTCAAGAAGCACATGGAGGGCGTCGTCTGGTCGGGCGAAGCCGGCGAGGCCTTCCGCAAGTGGGGCCACTCCATGGCCAACGAGACGATCCGGCTCGGCGATTACGTCAAGGCGGTCAACAAGTGGATGGGCTACGCGTCCACGGACCTGGGCAGCGCGAGGCGGATGCCGAAGTACTCGCCCGAGGACAAGGCTACGGTCGATGCGTGGCTGAAGAAGCAGACCCTCCCGCTGAAGGAGGTCCCCCCGCCGTGGCTGCAGGGCCTCAAACCCGACAGCCCCTTGGACAGCCCCACGCACAAGGAGGCATACGACGCGCAGGAGCGGCTTAAGGAGAACCACAAGGCGGCAGCTGCGCTGATGAAGGCGCTGGCGGAGTCGTACGACCAGTCGGGGACGCAGATTTTGCGGGTGGCTCGGCCTAATTTTCGGCCTATGCCGCCGCAGGTGATGCCGACTAAGCAGACGCCACTCGACCCGAATGAGTACGTTGATTTGCCTGGTGGCGGTTCTGGAGCAACGTCGCCCGGCGCAGCCGCCAGGGTCTTGCTGGCGGGCTACACAGGCGGCGCGTTGGCTGGCGGAGGTGTTCACGACGCTTCGATGCCATCCGCGCCTACAGAACGGTTCGTTCGGCGGCCTGAGCTGGACCTCTCTGGGGGTGTCGATGCGCCACCCCGCGTACCCATTCTGCAGCCGGATCGGACGTCAGTTACTCCGTCGGATGCTGGGAAGCCGCAAATTCCCATGCCGCACGTTCCTGTGCCTGGTTGGCCGGGTCCTGATCGACGACCTGATTCGGGTCGCCGTCCGGGGGGTGCGCTCCCTGAGCGAGGTGGACAGCCCGTACCCAGAGTCCCGACGCCGGGGCCTGGCGCTGGTACCACCCGGATGCCGAGCCTGCCGCGCGACGGGATCGTCGGTGGCCGCCCCACGCCGCGTGGGCCGTCCGTGCCGACCCAGCACCCCGGGCGGGTTCCGGTCTTCGGTGCGGAGCCGTCCCAGCGGCAGGGTCAGACGAGGACTCCCATGGTCCCGGGCGCTAGCTTCGGCGGGGCGCCTGGGCCTTCGATTGGCAGCCCGGGGGCCGGGGTTGGTCGGGCCAGGGCGACGGAGCCCGGCGGAGTTGTTGGGCGCCGCCCAGGGCAGAGCCCAGGTAGGGGTGTCAGCGCGGACTTCACCCCGGGTGGGGCCGGTCTGGTCCGTGGCGGTGCTGCTGGCGAGAGTCGAACTAACTCGTCGGCCAGAACCGGCATGATGGGCGGATTGATGCCTGTTGGCGGTGTGAGTGGCGCCTCTTCGGAGCGGCAATCCGGAAGCCGACGACCCGACTACCTGGTCGAGGACGAGGAGACCTGGAATCAAGGTGGCAAGGCAGTCGTGCCACCGGTCATCGAGTAGAGGACATCTCCATGAGCAATGCCCGTGTTGTACGGGGGACATGGGCGGGTAGAGCCATCGTCATTCTCGCCTCGCTTATCGTGGTCTCGGCCGCGCCAGCCCACGCCGATACGGTCCGTTCCCGCCAGTGGTATCTGGACGCCATGCATGCGGAAGAAATGTGGGAAAAGAGCACCGGTGTCGGGGTGACTGTGGCAGTAATCGACACTGGCGTTGATGCGAGCCTGCCAGACCTGCAGGGGCAGGTGCTCGAAGGGAAGAACTTCTCAGGGCAGTCGGGCGACGCGCGAACGGATGCTGAAGGGCACGGCAGTAAAATGGCGGCCCTCATTGCCGGAACGGGCAAGAGAGGCAGTGGCGCAGGGACCTACGGCCTGGCTCCCGGAGTAAGGATCCTTCCTGTCCGCGTTAGGCAGAAGGGAAATGCCCTGGAGGGGACGAGGTCGATGGTTGATGCACTCCATTATGCAGCCGACTCGGACGCAAAGATCATCAACATCTCGCTGGGCGGCCCGAGTGACGATCTAGAAGAGAAGGCCATCGCCTATGCGCTTAGCAAAGGAAAGATGATCTTTGCTGCGGCTGGTAACTCGGGCGACAAGGGCAATGCGGTGGAGTACCCAGCCGCCTATCCGGGTGTCATTGGCGTAGCTGGCCTCGATCAGGAAGGTGCTGCTGCAAGTTGGTCGCAGCACGGCCCCCAAGTGGACTTGTCTGCGCCTGGCGCAGCCATGGTTGCGGCCTGCTCGGGCGGTACCGAACTCTGCCGAGGTAACGGCACCAGTGACGCCTCGGCCCTCGCCGCCGCCTCCGCCGCCCTAATCTGGTCCGCCCACCCCGACTGGACCGCCAACCAGGTAACCCGCGTCCTCATCAACACCGCCGGCGGCACCGGCACGGCGGAAAAGCGCAACGACTACGTAGGCTACGGCGCCGTCCGCCCCCGCATCGCTCTCAAGGACCCGGGCGACCCGGGCCCGGCGGATGTGAACCCTCTCCCGGGTCCGAGTGCGTCACCGGCTCCGGGGGACGCCAGCTCCAAGGCGCTGGCCACGAGTCTCCCGCAGCAGGAATCGGCCGACGCCGCAAGCAACGACGGCGGCAGCCCCGCTAAGTGGATCGCCCTCGGCGCCGGAGCGGCAGTCCTGGTCGGGGCGGCCGTTGCGACCCCCGTCCTCCTCGCCCGTCGCCGCAGCGGCCCCCGAGGCGGCTCGGCAGGCTGATCGCCGCTCCGATCCTCCGGAGCTCGCACGGGGCAAAGACACCACCACCCGCGACGGGGTGTCGAAAGCATCTCCATCGAACCGGCATGCGAACATGTGACCTCGGCGTGATCGGGCGTCAGATGCCGCGGGACGGGCAACAGGCAACGCGTGCCCTCCCCGGAGCGCCCGGCGCGGTTACCTCGGTGGGGAGGCGGCAATGGGCGGCAGCCCGGGCGGCGGCGACGGCAAGATCCTGGACATCAAGACCGCGGACCTGAAGTCCGCGGCGCCGGCGTTCAGTGAGCAGAGCGGCAAGCTGCGCGAGGCGCTGTCCGAGCTGACCACAGCGCTGGACGGTCTCGGCGCGCCGTGGGGCGCGGACGATCAGGGCAAGCAGTTCGGCGACTCCTACCGGCCCAAGCGGACCCAGATCGAGAACTCGACGAAGATCCTCATCGCCGGCCTCGCGAGCATTCACGAGGCGATGGTCGACATGTCCGACGGTCACGTCGAGAACGACAAGCTGATCGCTGCGATGTTCTCGAAGAAGGGCGCCAAGGGCGGCGGCGGCAAGTGAGCGTCAAGCACAAGGTCCAGAACTTCCTCGTCGACTACATGGGCCTGTACTGGCCCGACGGCGACGCCGACAAGCTCCGTAAGGCCGCCAAGGCCTGGCGTACGTTCGCGGGCAAAGTCGAAGCGATCCGCACACCCGTCAACAACCAGGCCACCTCCCTCATCCACAACAACAAGGGTGAGGCGATCGAGGCCTTCGAGGTCTTCTGGCACCGCTATGCCAAGGGCGCGGAGGACGGCTGGCTGAGCGACCTCGCGGAGTCGGCGAAGAAGATGGCGGACGGGCTGGAGAAGCTCGCCCGCGCCATCGACAAGGCGATGGACGACCTCTGGGACAAGATCATCGCAGATCTCGTCGTCCTGGGAGCGGCCGTCACCATCGCCGTGGCGACCGGCGGCGCCCTCGCCGGCCCGGCCGCCGGCGCAGCGACCGCGATCGTGGAAGCGGGGGCCGCGCTCGGCATCGTCGTGTCCACGACGGTGGCCGAGGTGGCGGGCGTGACGCTGGCCGCGGCGGCGTTCGGCGGTCTGGAGTCGGTCACGGTCAACCTGGCGGTCGCCCAGCCCATCAAGATCGCGCAGGGTCGCCAGGACGGCATCAACCTGACCGAGGCAGGCGCCGCGGCCAACGACGGCATGCTCTACGGTGGCATGTTCGGCGGCTTCGGCAGCATCGCGAAGAACGCCGGGACCGCGGGCGGTTACCGCAACCTCTTCAACGGCATCCGCCCGATGGACGTCGAACTCGCCCAGGCCGCCCGCCTCCCCGTCAATATCGAGTGCGCCCTGGACCCCATCGACGTCGCCACCGGGGCCATGCTCCTGCCGGCCACGGACGTCACCCTGCCCGGCTCCCTGCCCCTCGTCATCGGCCGCACCCACCTCTCCTCGTACCGCGCAGGCGCCTGGTTCGGCCCGACCTGGGCTTCCACCTTCGACGAACGAGTCCAGATCGACGCCGACGGTGTCGTCTACGCGGCGGCCGACGGCACGCGGCTGGTCTATCCGGTACCCGCCCCGGGCGAGCCCGTGCTCCCGGTCAAAGGCCCGCGCTGGCCCCTGACCTGGGACGGCACCCCGGGCGGGCTGATGACCATCACCGACCCGCAGGCCGGCGTCACCCGTACCTTCGGCGGCATCGTCCCGACCGAGGAGCCGGGGATCCTCCAGTTGCCGCTGGAGTGCGTGGAGGACCGCAACGGCGCGCGCATCGACATCGAGCGGACGGCCACCGGCACGCCCACCGCGATCCGTCACTCGGGCGGCTACTACGTGGCCGTGGAGACGGCCGTCGTCGGGGCGGCGGGCGCCCGTGTCACGGGCCTGCGCCTCCTCGACGAGCCCCCGTCCCCGTACGAGCCGGCCCACAGCCCCGGTCGCGGCACCGTCCTCATCCGGTACGGCTACGACGACGCGGGAAACCTGACGGAGGTCACCAACTCCAGTGGGAAGCCCCTGCGTTTCACGTACGACGCAGAGGGCCGAATAACCTCGTGGACCGACCGCAACGACACGACGTACGGCTACACCTACGACGCGCAGGGCCGCGTCATCCGCACGGACGGCACCGACGGCTTCCTCTCCGGCTCGTTGTCGTACGACGCCGGGGCTCGCACGACGACCGTCACGGACTCCCTGGGCCACGAGCGCACCTACCGCCACAACGCGGACGCCCTGGTCACGGAAGAGACGGACGCACTCGGCCACACGACCGTCACCACCTGGGACGCCACGGCCACGAGCCGCCTCTCGGTGACGGACCCGCTGGGCCGCACCACCCGCTACGCGTACGACGACGCGGGCAATCTCGCCCAGGTGGTCCTGCCGGACGGCTCGACGGCCTCGGCCACCTACGACGACCTGTGCAGGCCGACGGAGCTCACGGAACCGGGCGGCGCGACGTGGCGCCACGCGTACGACACCCGTGGCAACCTCCTCGCGACCACGGACCCGCTGGGCGCGGAGACGCGCTACGGCTACGACGAGCTGGGCCATCTGTCCGCGGTGACCGATGCCCTCGGCCACACCTCTCACGTCACCTGTGACGCGGCCGGGCTGCCCGTCGCCCTCACGGACCCGCTCGGCCACCGCACGACGGCCAGCCGGGACCTCTTCGGACGGATCGCCGAGGCCACCGACCCGCTGGGCCGCGTCACGCGCACGGCGTGGACGACGGAGGGCAGGCCGAGCCGGCGCGAGTACCCGGACGGCACCGCCGAGACCTGGACCTGGGACGGCGAAGGCAACCTCCTCACCCACACCGACCCCGCAGGCAACACCACTCGTCACACCGCGGGCCGCTTCGACCTCCCCGTATCCCGCACGGACTCCGACGGCACGACGTACGCCTTTGCGTACGACACGGAGCTGCGCCTGACGGGCGTCACCAACCCGCAGGGCTTGACCTGGTCGTACGACTACGACGCGGCAGGTCGCGTCACGTCCGAGACGGACTTCAACGGCCGCACTCTGACGTACGCGCACGACGCGGCGGGCGAACTCGCCGCCCGTACGAACGGCGCCGGGGAAACGCTGCACTTCACCCGCGACCTGCTGGGGCGGGCGACGGAGCAGCGTACGGACGATGCCGAGGCGGTCTCGTCCATCTCGACCTTCGCCTACGACGCGGCAGGCCGCCTGCATCGTGCGGTGAACGCCGACACAGAACTCGCCTACGAGCGCGACGCGCTGGGCCGCGTGCTGTCGGAGACGGTGAGCGGCAGGACGACGTCGTACACGTACGACGCGCTGGGTCGCCGCATACGACGCGTGACCCCGTCCGGGCTCGCCTCGGAATGGACGTACGACGCTGCGGGCCGCCCGGCGGAGCTGCGCGGTGACGCGGGCGGGCTCACCTTCGCCTACGACGCGGCAGGCCGCGAAACGGAACGCCGTCTGGGCGAAGGCGCAGTGCTCGCCCAGGAATGGGACGCCAACGACCGTCTGACGATCCAGGCCATCCGGGGCGCCGACCGCCTCCTCCAGCACCGCGAATACGCCTACCGCCCGGACGGCTACCTCACCGAGATCCGCGAACTCACCTCCGGCACCCGCCGCTTCGACCTCACCGCGACCGGCCGCGTGACGGTGGTCAGCGCCCACGGCTGTACGGAGCGGTACGCGTACGACGGGGCCGGCAATGTCACACTCGCCGAGGCCCCGGCACACGCCGCCCCCGGCGAGCGCGACTTCGAAGGCACCCTGATCCGCCGCGCGGGCCGCACGTCGTACGAGCATGATGCCCAGGGCCGCCTCACCCGCAAGACCCGCAAGCTCCTCAACGGGCAGACGCGCACGTGGACGTACACCTGGGACGCGGAGGACCGCCTGCGGGAAGCGGTGACGCCGGAGGGGGAGCGGTGGCGGTACGCGTACGACCCGCTGGGCCGCCGCATATCGAAGCACCGGACCCCGGTCGACGGTGAGTCGGCCGAGACTGAGGAAGCGCTCTTCTCCTGGGACGGCACGCGCCTCGCCGAACAGTCCACTGCCGACGGCCGAGTAACGACCTGGGACTACGCCCCCGGAACGCACCGCCCCCTGACGCAGACGGACCACACGCGTCTGGTCCGGGCAGCTGGCAAGTCCCTGATCTCGGAATTCGCTGATACGAAGGACCGGGACTTCGCCACCCGCTTCCACGCCGTGATCACGGACCTGATCGGCACCCCGATGGAGCTGATCACCCCATCCGGAGAGCTCGCGTGGCAACACCGCACGACCCTATGGGGCACACGCCTCCCGGCACCTGGCTCGGAAGAGGGTGCAGATTGCCCCCTCCGCTTCCCAGGCCAGTTTTATGACCCCGAGACGGGTTTGAATTACAACTACTTCCGGTATTACGACCCGGAGGCCGCTGGTTACCTCGCGGCTGATCCGCTCGGTTTGCTGCCCGGTCCGAATCATCACGGTTACGTGCCTACTCCTCACCTGGTGAGTGACCCATTGGGCTTGGCGCCGGATGCCTGCGCCAAGAAACCTCAAAAGAAGAAGGACTACCCCACCCTCAATGAGCTAGGGAAGGTGGGCAAGGACGCCAACGAAAATATCGTGTCGGGAGGCGTGGGTGGGCAGCGCCTGATCGAGGAGCTGCGTCGAGAGTCGTCCGGCTCGGTCTTTACTCCTGAAGGGAAATTGACTCCGCAGGTCATATCGGAATCGATGATGGTTATCCCAGGGGTCGAGCTTCGTAACCGGTACGTCGTTGACCACCTTAAGGGGATTGGGGGGTCCATGGACGATTGGGGGAAATACAGCACGCGAACGCACCAGAGTCCGTATGGCGACTTCCAGGTCCATTACTACTACAATGAGAAGACTGGCGCAGTGGCATATGATTCGGACTACAAGGTCGTCATGAACCGGAGGAAGCAGTAGATGCTCGTAAGAGTTATCCGCGATGGCGGTGTTAATGCAAGCCCTCTGCGAAGCGGTGAAGACTATTGCGTCCTCGAGGTCTACGCCAGGTTCGAAGGGAAGAACTATTATCGAATCGATCCGATGGATGGTTCGGCCCCTGCACTGTTCGACGCCCGCGGATTTTCTGTCACCTCTCCGACTGTTTCTCGATCCTGGGTCGCTGAAGCGAATGATGGGTCGCTCTTCCTCCGGCCTGCGGCTTGGAGTGCGCCAGGTTTTTGGGAAGCATATTTCGACGATGAAGACTGGGCCGGCGATGAGTACCTAACGATCCGGAATCTCATCATGGAGGAGGCTGCGCGAGAGGCGTAGCGCACTGAGGAGCGACAGGAGGGGAGACAGTGGTGGCGGACGTGCCTCAGCTTTGGAGCGCGAGCGGGCCTTGGATTCACGTGCTGGGGCGGGCGGCGGTTGGCACGGTAACGGATGTCCTGCCCCCGACTGGTGTGGCCTTCGTCGGGCGCGTGGACGGGGCGAACATGGCCGACAGGGATGGCGTTTTTGAGCAGTTTTGGGACCGGCTCACGTTTCCCGATTATTTCGGTTGGAACTGGTACGCGCTGTACGACTGCCTACGGGACCTTAAGTGGCTCCCCGCCAACCGGTATCTCGTGTTGATCGACAACGCGCCGATGGTGCTCTCGGAAAGTCCGGAGGAGCGGGAGGCGTTCTTCTCGGTATTGAAGCGGGCCGTGGAGCACTGGCGTAATCCGCACGAGAAGCCCGGAAACATCCCGGTTGCATTCACCGTGCTGCTCGTCTGCGAGTCGGATGAGGCTGAGTCTCTTCGGGCTGAGCTCGCCCGGGTGGGATGAGGGGCCCCGCGTGGGCGGTTGCGGGTTCGGCTATGCGCCATTGCCCGGCCGGGTGCCCCCGGCCGGGCTGTTTATAGCCGTCAGTGCGGGTGGTTACTGGGCTCGTTCTGGGTCGGGATCGCCCGTACGGCCGAGACCTCGGTCGCCGGGTGGAGGTAGATCAGTTCTCCGGACTGGAAGCGCACGGCCTTCATTCGACCCACTTCCGTCACGTCCAGCACCCTGAACGGCACGTTGCCGATCGCGATGACGTCACCCGGCTCCATGGTGTCGCTGGTGACTTTGATGGACGTGAAGGTGTGCGTGGCTGCGTTCGCGATCATCAGCACGCCTCCGCCGTCTGCCGGTACTGGTGGGTCGGGACGGGGTGCCAGCGCGGCTGGAGTCGTAGGCCCGCCTGTTCTCCTTCGGTCAGCAGGTACAGGCGGACGAGGCTGGTCTCCTCGGCGTGGAGGAGCTCCTGGTCCTGATGCCGCGAGGGTTGAGACGCGGGCCTGGTCGGCGGTGGGGTCGCCTCACTCGCCGGGTGCTCCGTCGGTGTAGCGGGTGCGAGTAGTTGCCTCGTCCATGTGACGGCTCGGCGGATATGCTCGAACACGCTGATCTGCTCCTTCATAGCTGTCGGCCAAGCCCCCGGGCAGCTGCTACTGCCGCGGGGGTGTCTCTCTTTACGGCGGCCCATGCCAACCGGCCGCTCTTGCTGTCGATGGCAACTCCCCACCCATCCCCTATGGCCAGAGCCGCGAAGAGCTCGCCCCAGGACTCGGTGGGGAGTGGGTCCGGCACCTCCGTGGCGATGTGTGCATTGGTCTGGTCAGCGGTGATCCGTGGGATGAAGCCGGCGTCGGAGAGGCGTGCAGAGATGGCATCGACGCGAACTTCTGGGTGTGGGCGCAACGCACCTCCGTCGCCTTGCAGCACTGGGTGCTGTGGCGTGCCCAGAGTATAAACTGGGCGCCCAGTTTTAGTCTAGGAACCCAGAGTAGGGCCGGGGCCCTAGATTCTGCATATGCATGAGCAGGCCCCTTACCTCCGTTTCGCCGAGGAACTCCGGAAGCGCATCGAAGATCAAGAGTGGATGCCGGGCGAGCGACTCCCCTCTCGTGCGCAGCTGGCCGAAGAGTGTGGTGTGACCGATGGGGTCGTCCGTCGCGCCCAAGAGAGGCTCATTGAGGAAGGCGTTCTGACCGGACGCGCCGGTTCAGGCACCTACGTCGCCGAACCCCGCGAGCGCGTGCGCGTCGTCCGGTCACCCGAACGGGAGCGGACCAGTGGGTCGGCCTTCGAGGCGGACATGGCGGCCCTGGGCAAGCGGGCCACGTGGGAGAGCCGGTCCGACGCCATGGTGCCCGCCCCGGCGGACATCGCCGCCCGGCTCGGCATTCCCGAGGGCGACTACTGCGTGCGCACCACGTACGAGTACCTGGCCGATGACAAGCCGGTGCAGCTGTCCACCAGTTGGGAGCCGTACAGCATCACCGCGGGCTCGCTCGTCGTGATGCCCGAGGCCGGTCCGCTGGCCGGTGAGGGCGTGGTGCGGCGCATGGCCGAGGTCGGGATCAAGGTCACCCGTGCCGCGGAGCGGCCGGAGCCCGGGCACGCCGATGCCGAGGAGGCCAACCTCCTCGGCATTCAGAAGGGCGCGCTGGTGACGCGGATTCAGCGCACGTACTACAGCGACGACGGCCGGGCCGTCGAGACGGCGGACATCGTCGTGCCGACCGCCCTGTGCGAGATCGTCTACGACGTGTCGTTCGGCTCCTGAAGGCTGCTAGGTCAAGGCTCAGGTGCCGAACGTTCTGCGGTCCAGGACCCGGCAGGCCAGCAGCGGCAGTAGTACGGCTACGGCCGCCACGACCGCGAGCAGCCAGTCGAGCCTGGCGGCGCCCGCAACCACCGCGGCTTGTACCGTTCCTGCCGCCGTCAGGCTGCGGGCGGCGGAGATCCGGTGCCGGACGGCGCGGGCCATGCCGCGGCAGCTCCAGGTGTTCGCCGCCACGGCGACGAGTCCCATGAACATGGCGGCAGCCGTCCATGCGAGGGCGGTCTCGGGGGAGCCGCCTCCGGACTCTTCGTCCTCGGGGTCTATGCGCCTTGGAAGTACATCGGGGCGAACAGGAAGCAGTAGCCCGCGATCAACAGCGTCTGGCCGGCCACGACGAGCGTCGTCAGGCCCAGCAGTGCACGGTGCCCGCGCGTCATCAGTGGTTCCCGCCCCCTCACCCGAAGGGTGATCTT
Source organism: Streptomyces sp. KLMMK (assembly GCF_036961605.1). Lineage (NCBI taxonomy): Bacteria > Bacillati > Actinomycetota > Actinomycetes > Kitasatosporales > Streptomycetaceae > Streptomyces > Streptomyces sp. KLMMK. The sequence goes on along the minus strand of NZ_JBAMDC010000084.1, from coordinate 4,736 downwards.
AGGCGGTCCGGCGGCACTCGCAGATCCGCTTGCCAGAGGCCGTGACCGGAATCGAACCGGCGTAACTCGCTTTGCAGGCGAGTCCCTCAACCACTCGGGCACACGGCCAAGTTGTGCTCAGTGCGTTCAACGTACGGGGCGGCCGCGGGGGTATCAACGGTTTCGGCGGCGCCGCAATGCGACTGCCATGTCGCGTTCACGCGGGCCCCGTCCCGCCCCCGCCCACGCCCCCGCCCTCGTGGGCCTCCGGGTCGTGGCCCCGGGTCAGGAAGGATTCGACCACCGGGCGGAAGAGGTCCGGTTCGTCCACCCATGGGTAGTGGCCCACGCCGTGGAGGGTGCGGACGGACGCCGTGCGGAAGGAGGTGGCTACGAGTTCGCCCGCGCGCAGGCCCGCGAGGGCGTCGCGGTCGCCGGTGATGACGAGGACGGGGCACTTCAGCTCGGGGAGGCGGTCCAGGAGGGCCGCGCGGGCGGGTTCGTCGACGCCTTGCCAGAAGCCGGCGCGGGGGACGGGGCCGAGCTGGCCGGGTTCGGTGGCGGCGTGGGCGCGCTGGGGGGCGTCCCAGCGGCCGTAGCCCATGGGGGCGGCGCGCAGGAGGAGGGTGCGGACCTCGTTCATGTCGGTGGCCGTCGGAAGGGTGTGGACGGCGACGTACGCGTCCGGCCACCAGGGTTCCTCCGCGCGGGACTCGAAGATCTCCTCGGCGTCGTCCGGCAGCCGGCCCTGGAGCCGTGATCCGGGGGTGACGAGGACGAGCCGGGTGAGGCGGTGGCCGTAGAGCGCCGCGTAGGCCTGGGCCGTGGCGCACGCGGCGTCGTGGGCCAGCAGGGCGAAGGCTTCCAGGCCGAGGTGGGCGCGGAGGGATTCGAGGTCCTCGGCGAGGGCGGGGAAGGCGTAGCCGGAGGCGTCGGGGGCGGGCGGCGAGGCGCCCGTGCCGCGGCTGTCGGGGATGACGAGGGTGCGGTGGGCGTCCAGCCCGCCGAGGTCGCCCAGGTAGGCGGCGTCCCTGCCGGGGCCGCCGGCCAGGCACAGCAGCGGCGCCCCGGGCTCCGGTCCCTCCAGCACCCGGTAGCTCAGTTCCACTCCGTCGTACGATGCGTAACACGGCATAAGTCCACCTTGCCCCATCTATCCGCAAATCCCGCTGATCCAGAAGCTACCCCTCGCTTCTCTCCCCCCTATCCCAAATTCCGCTTATGATTCCGGCGTGTTCGACTCGCGGCACATCAAGACGTTCCACGCGGTGGTCACGGCCGGGTCGTACTCCGCGGCCGCCCGCGTGCTCGGCTACACCCAGCCCGCGATCACCCAGCAGATGAAGGCGCTGGAGCGCTCCGTCGGCACCCCGCTGTTCACCCGCGTCGGCCGCCGGATGCGGCTCACCGAGGCCGGCGAGGCGCTCTCCCGGCACGCCGAGACGATCCTCGACACCCTCACGGCCGCGCAGCAGCAGATGAGTTCGCTGACCCGGCTGCGCGCCGGGCGGGTCAGGGTCTGCGCCTTCCCCAGTGCCAGCGCCACCCTGATACCGGAGGCGCTGGCCCGGCTCGCCGCCGACCACCCGGGCATCCGCGTCGAGCTGCTGGAGGGCGAGCCGCCCGACTCGATCCGCCGCCTCGTGCGCGGCGAGTGCGACATCACCCTCGCCTTCACCTATCCCGGCCTGCACGAACAGGTCCCCGAGGAGCTGGTGGAGATACCGCTCATGGAGGACCAGCTGACGGTCCTGATGCCCATAGGGCACCCCCTCGCCCGCCGCCGCGCCGTCCAGCTCGGCGACCTGTCCGAGGAGCGCTGGATCGCCGGCTGCCTGCGCTGCCGCACCAACTTCCTCCACGAGTGCGCCGAAGTCGGCTTCGCCCCCGACATCGCCTTCACCACCGACGACAACCTCGTCGTGCAGTCCCTGGTCGCCGAGGGCCTGGGCATCGCGATGATGCCGGGCCTGGTGCTGTCCTTCATGCGCCACGACCGGATCACGGGGCGGGCGCTGGACCCCGCCTCGCGCCGTCAGGTCTCGGCGTACGTGCTGCGCGACCACCTGCGGATCCCGGCCACCGCCCTCGTCCTGGACGAACTGAAGGCGGTGGCGGCCCGGCGTGTCGGCTGCTGACCGGGCCCCCGATCCACCGACCGGGTCTGGCGGATCTGCCGACCGGATCTGCCGGCCGGGTCTGCCGGCGGTCCCCAACTCATAAGCTCCCGTTGGGTTCCGGCCAACAGACTGTCGTTGGACCCGTCGGTCCGCCCGCCTCGACCCTGCACTCATGACCACTCCCACCGCAGCCCCGACGACGGCCCGCCTCGCCCAGCTCGTCGACGACGTCCGGGAAGCCGTAGGCCGTGGCCTGCCGCCCGACACGACGGCCTACATCGTCGGCGAGCGGCTCGCCGCCCACCTCGGCGCCGGCGACCTGCTCACCGACGGGCAACGCGAGGGCGACCCCGACCGCTACCGGCAGCACATCCTGCACGCCGAGCACGACGGCAGCTTCTCCGTCGTCGCGCTCGTGTGGATGCCCGGCCAGCAGACCGCCGTCCACGACCACGTCTCCTGGTGCGTCACCGGCGTCCACGAGGGCACCGAGAGCGAGCGCCGCTACCGGCTCGTGCCCGACGGCACGACCGCCCGCCTGGTCGCCACCGAGGACGTCGTCAACCACCAGGGGGACGTGTGCGGCTTCGCGCCGCCCGGCGACATCCACCGCGTCCGCAACGCCTGTACGACCAAGGCGATCTCCCTCCACATCTACGGCGCCGACATCTCCCGCCTGGGCTCCAGCGTGCGCCGCGTCTACGACCTCCCGGCCGACGAAATCTGATGGCACTCCTCACCCCCCGTACCGACCGCGTTCCCACGAGCACACCGCCGCGGCCCGCCCCCGGCGCGCTCCCCGGCCTCGCCACGGCCGCCGCGGGCGTCGCCGTCGCCTGGGCCGTGCACCTGCTCGTCCCCGCCGTCCCCATGCTCACCGCCGCCGTCGTCCTCGGCATCGCCGCGGCGCACACCCCGGGCGTACGGGCATGGGTGCGCGGCGCCGCCCGGCCGGGCCTCACCCTGGCCGGCAAGCGGCTCATGCGGATCGGCGTCGTCCTGCTCGGGCTCAAGCTCGGCCTCGACGACGTCCTCGGCCTCGGCTGGGCCACCGTCGCCATGGTGATCGCCGTCGTGGCTGCCACCTTCGCCGGCACGCTCTGGCTCGGGCGCAGGCTGGGCCTGCGCGGCGACCAGCCCCTGCTCATCGCCACCGGCTACTCGATCTGCGGCGCCTCGGCGATCGGCGCGGTCAGCGAGGTCTCCGGCAGCGACGAGGAGGACGTGGCGACGTCCGTCGCCCTGGTGACCCTCTGCGGCACCCTCGCCATCGCCGTCCTGCCGCTCCTGCACCACCCCCTCGGCCTGGACGACGCGCAGTTCGGCCGCTGGGTCGGCGCGGGCGTCCATGACGTCGGCCAGGTCGTGGCCACGGCGCAGACCGCCGGGCCCGCGGCGCTCACCGACGCCGTGCTGGTCAAGCTGATGCGGGTGGCGCTGCTCGCGCCGCTCGTCGCCGCGGTGGCTGTGTCCGTGCGCAGGCGCCGGCAGAGTCCCGAGAAGGCGTCCGGGAAGACGTCCGGGAAGGCGTCCGGGAAGACGTCCGGGAAGGCGTCCGGGAAGCGGCCCCCGCTCGTCCCCCTGTTCGTCCTCGGATTCCTCGCCATGGTCGGCGTCCGCACCACCGGCTGGGTGCCGGCCGCCGGGCTGGACCTCGCCGCGCACGCCCAGGAGCTGCTCCTCGCCGCCGCCCTCTTCGGGCTCGGCAGCGCCGTCCACCTGCCCTCGCTGGTCCGCACCGGCGGGCGCGTCGCGGCGCTGGGGCTGTGCTCGTGGGTCGTGATCGCGGGGGCCTCGTACGGGGGCGTGCTGCTGACGACGTGACCGGGACGGCAGCCGCCGCCAGCAGCGCGCGCTCGCCCGGTGCGAAGGGCCCGGCCCGGTCACGACGTCACCGGGCCCGGCCCCACCGCACCGGGCCCATCGGCCCCTCCGGGCCCGCCGCGCCTCCTAGGACCCAAGTCCGACCTGATCTCGTCCCCGCGACAGGCGCCGGAAGCGGACTCCGTCCGTACGCTCAAGCGGTATGACCGCAGCCGAATCCGTGGCCCCGCAGGCCACTGCCGCGACCGGCCGGGGCGAGGGCATACTGGGCCGCCGCCACCGTGCGCTGACCCTCGGCATCATCTCCGTCGTCTCGCTCATCGCCTTCGAAGCGAGCGCGGTCAACACCGCGATGCCGGTCGCCGCCCGTGCCCTCGACGGCATCGGGCTCTACGCCTTCGCCTTCTCCGCCTTCTTCACCGCGAGCCTGTTCGCGATGACCCTGTCGGGGGAGTGGTGCGACCGCTCCGGCCCCCTCGTCCCCCTCTTCACCGGCATCGCCGCCTTCGGCACCGGCCTGGTGATCGCCGGGTCGGCGCAGCGCATGTGGATGTTCGTCGGCGGGCGCGGGGTGCAGGGCATCGGGGGCGGCCTGGTGATCGTCGCGCTGTACGTCGTGGTCGGCCGGGCCTATCCGGAGCGGCTGCGGGCCTCCGTCATGGCCTCGTTCTCGGCCGCCTGGGTGGTGCCGGTGATCGTCGGCCCGCTGGTGGCCGGCACCGTCACCGAGCAGGCCGGCTGGCGCTGGGTGTTCCTGGCGATCCCCGTGCTGATCCTGCTGCCCCTGGCCGTGATGCTCCCGGCGCTGCGCGC
>NZ_JBAMDC010000083.1:0-21628 GCF_036961605.1 Streptomyces sp. KLMMK | reverse complement strand
AGCCCGCTGAGGAGCGGGGGTATGCCGCCGGGCCGGGCCCTTACGGCGGCGGCGTCGATCTCGGCGGGTACGAGCCGGGGCTCGCCCGAGCGGACGGCGGCGTCGAACAGGCGCAGGGACCGCTCGGCGCTCAGCCCGGGCAGCCCGTACTGCGCGATGCGCGCCAGTGCCGTCGCGTCGAGGTCCGCGCCCATCCCGGCGTCGGTGGCCCACAGGCCCCACGACAGTGCGGTGACGGGCAGTCCGAGGGAGGCGCGGTGGTCGGCGAGGGAGTCGAGGAACGCGTTGGCGGCGGCGTAGTTGCCCTGTCCGGCGCCGTCGAGGACGGCGGCCAGGGAGGAGAAGAGGACGAACGCCTTCAGGTCCCGGCCGCGGGTGAGCTCGTGCAGGTGCCAGGCCCCCTCCGCCTTGGCCCGGTACACCTCGGCGAGCAGCTCTCCGGTGAGCGAGCCGATCACGCCGTCGTGCACGGTGCCCGCGGCGTGGACGACCGAGTCGACCGGGTGGGCGGCGAGGAGCCGCTCGACGGCTGCGCGGTCGCCCATGTCGCAGGCCACGGCGGTCACGTCGGCACCCAGCGCGGTGAGTTCGGCCTCCAGCGCGGGCGCGGAGCCCCTCCTGCCGGCCAGCACCAGGCTGCGGACGCCGTGGGTGCGCACCAGGTGCCGGGCCAGGATGCCGCCGAGGCCGCCCGTGCCGCCGGTGATCAGTACGGTGCCCCAGTCCGGTGCCGCGCCCCGTGCGGGCTGCACGGCGGCCAGCCGGGGGACGCGCAGTTCCCCGCCGGAGAGGGCGAGTTCGGGCTCCCCGGTGGCGAGGGCTGCGCTCAGGTCGGCGTCGGAGGGTGTGGTGTGCGGGTCGTCGTGCTCCAGCAGGACGAAGCGGCCCGGGTTCTCCGCCTGGGCCGAGCGGACCAGGCCGCGGACCGGCGCGTGGGCCGGTCCCGCGGAGGTGACGACGACCAGGCGCGCGGCGGCGGAGCGGTCGTCGGAGAGCCAGGACTGCAGGGCGCGCAGGGCCTCTCCTGCGGCGGCCCGCCCGGCGGCCGCGAAGTCGCCGCCGTGTTCCCCGGCCCGGTGGACGACCGCGTCCGGCACCGGGCCGGACCATGCGCTGTCCAGCACGTCGCCGAGCCCGGCGCTGTTCAGCTGCGGGACCTGCGCGGGCCGGGCCGCGGGCACCGACCGTACCGCGTAGAGCAGTTCGGTGTCCGGCACCGGGCGTGAGGTCAGGCCGCCGATGGTGGCGACGGGGGCCCCGGTGGCGTCGGCGAGCCGGAGGGAGAGCGTGTCCTTGCCGTCGCGGGAGATCCGGACCCGTACCGCCGAAGCGCCGGTCGCGTGCAGGCGGACCTCGCTCCAGGCGAAGGGGACGAGCACCTCCGGGCGGGCCTGTTCCCCGAGGTCGGCGGCGTGCAGGGCCGCGTCGAGCAGGGCGGGGTGCAGTCCGAAGCCGGCCGCGTCCGCCGCCGTGGCCGGGTCCAGGGCGGCCTCGGCGCAGATGTCGTCGCCGTGCCGCCAGGCCGCGCGCAGGCCCTGGAAGGCCGGGCCGTATCCGTAGCCCTGGGCGGCCAGGTCCGCGTAGACGCCGTCGAGGCCGATGGGTTCGGCGCCCTCCGGCGGCCAGGTGCCGAGGGGCGCCTCGGGCGCCGCGGCGGCGACGGCGAGGACGCCGGTGGCGTGCCGGATCCACGCGCCGGGCTCCGCCCCGTCGGGCCGGGAGTGGACGGTCAGCGGGTGGCGCCCCGAGGCGTCGGGCCCGCCGACGGCCACCTGCACCGCCACTCCCCCGTCGGCGGGCAGCTCCAGCGGGGCGCCGAGGGTCAGCTCCTCCAGGGTGCCCGCGCCGACGTGGTCGCCCGCGCGCAGGGCCAGTTCCACGAACGCCGTGCCGGGGAGGAGCACGCGGCCGGAGATGACGTGGTCGGCCAGCCAGGGGTGCGTACGGAGCGAGAGCCGGCCGGTCAGCACCGCTTCGCCGGCGCCGACGGCGACGACGGCGCCCAGCAGCGGGTGACCGGCCGGGAGCTGTCCGAGGCCGGTGGCGTCCGCGCCGGCCGAACCGGGCTCCAGCCAGAACCGCTTGCGCTGGAAGCGGTAGGTGGGCAGGTCGATCCTCCGGCCGCCGCGGCCGGCGTGGAAGCGCGCCCAGTCGACGTGCACGCCGCGGCCGTGAGCCAGGGCGAGGGCGGACACGGCCTCGTGCTCCTCGGGCCGGTCGCGGCGCAGCAGCGGGGCGAAGGCGAGGCCGGTGCCCTCGGCGCACTCCTCGCCCATCGCGCTGAGCACGCCGTCGGGGCCGAGCTCCAGGAAGGTGCGGACCCCGGCTTCCTCCAGGCCGCGCACGGCGTCGTGGAAGCGCACCCGGGCGCGGACGTGCTCGACCCAGTGGTCGGGGCCGCTCAGTTCACCGGTGGTGAGGGCGCCGGTGACCGTCGAGACGACGGGGATCCGCGGCTTCGCGTAGGTCAGCACCTGGGCGATGCGGCGGAACTCCGCCAGCACCGGCTCCATCAGCGGCGAGTGGAAGGCGTGGCTGACCTGCAACCGCTTGGTGCGGTGGCCGCGCCGGGCCAGGACCTCGGCGATGCGGGTGATCTCGTCCCCGTCGCCGGAGATCACCACGGAGGCGGGGCCGTTGACGGCGGCGATGCCCGTGCGCGGGGTGAGCAGGGGCGTCACGTCGGCTTCGGCGGCCTGCACCGCGACCATGGCGCCGCCGGCGGGGAGTTCCTGCATGAGGCGGCCGCGTGCGGCCACGAGGATCGCCGCGTCCTCCAGCGTCAGCACGCCGGCCACGTGGGCGGCGGCGATCTCGCCGACCGAGTGCCCGGCGAGGTAGTCGGGCCGTACGCCCCAGCTCTCCAGAAGCCGGAACAGCGCGACCTCGACGGCGAAGAGGGCGGGCTGGGCGTATTCCGTGTCGTGCAGCCGTGCGGCCTCCGGCGTGCCGGCCTCCGCGAACAGCACGTCGCTCAGGGGTGGTTGGAGCTGCATGTCGAGGTAGGCGCAGACCTCGTCGAGCGCGTCGGCGTAGGCCGGGAAGGCCCCGGCCAGGCCGCGTCCCATATCGAGGCGCTGGCTGCCCTGGCCGGTGAAGAGGAACGCGAGCCCGCCGGGCCCGGCGACGCCGGTGGGGGCGGTGCCGGAGGCGAGGGCCGCCAGGGCGTCCTGCAGTTCGCCGCGGTCGGCGGTGACGATCGCGGCGCGGTGCGGGAGGGCGGCGCGCGTGGTGGCCAGGGAGAGGGCGACGTCGGCCAGGGGCGCCTCGGCGGCCAGGGGCAGCAGTGCGGACGCCTGGGCGCGCAGGGCCTGTTCGCCGCGGGCCGACAGGACGAACGGCAGCACGCCGGGGGCACCCTCGTCCGCGGGCGCGGGGCGGGCCGGCTCCAGGTCCTCTTCGGGGTACTCGACGATGAGGTGCGCGTTGGTGCCGCTGACGCCGAACGACGAGATGCCGGCGCGGCGCGGGCGGCCCGTCTCGGGCCAGGGCCGGCCTTCGGTGAGCAGCTCCACGGCCCCCGACGCCCAGTCGATGTGCGGGCTGGGCGCGTCGACGTGCAGGGTGCGCGGCAGGTGGCCATGGCGCATGGCGAGGACCATCTTGATCACTCCGGCGACGCCGGCGGCACCCTGGGTATGGCCCAGGTTCGACTTCACCGAGCCGAGCAGCAGCGGTGCGCCGCCGTCCCGCTCCTGTCCGTAGGTCGCGAGGAGCGCGTGGGCCTCGATGGGGTCGCCGAGCGTGGTGCCGGTGCCGTGCGCGTCGACGGCGTCGACCTCGGCCGCGGTCAGCCCGGAGTTGGCCAGGGCCTGGCGGATGAGGCGCTGCTGGGCGGCGCCGCTGGGCGCGGTGAGGCCGTTGCTGGCGCCGTCCTGGTTGACGGCCGAGCCGCGGACGACGGCGAGCACCCGGTGGCCGTTGCGCCGGGCGTCGGAGAGCCGTTCGAGGACGAGGACGCCGGCGCCCTCGGCGAATCCGGTGCCGTCGGCCGCGGCCGCGAAGGCCTTGCACCGGCCGTCGCGCGCCAGGCCGCGCTGGCGGCTGAACGCGGTGAAGACGCCGGGTCCGCCCATCACGGCGACGCCTCCGGCGAGCGCCAGCGAGGACTCGCCCTGCCGCAGGGACTGGCAGGCCAGGTGGATGGCCACGAGGGAGGCCGAGCAGGCGGTGTCGACGGTGACGGCCGGCCCCTCCGTGCCGAGGACGTAGGCGACGCGGCCGGAGATGACGCTCGGCGCGTTGCCGGTCAGCAGGTAGGCGTCGAGGCCGTCGGGCGCGTCGTGCAGGCGCGGGCCGTACTCCTGCACCTCGGCGCCGAAGAACATGCCGGCCGCACTGCCGCGCAGGCCCGTCGGGTCGATGCGGGCGCGCTCCAGCGCCTCCCACGCGGTCTCCAGCACCAGCCGCTGCTGGGGGTCCATCGCCGGGGCCTCACGCGGGCTGATCCCGAAGAAGTCGGCGTCGAACCCTGTGGCGGTGTCCAGGAATCCGCCGGCGCGCACGTAGCTGCGGCCGGGCGCCCCGGGGTCGTCGTCGAAGAGGTTCTCCAGGTCCCAGCCGCGGTCCTCGGGGAAGCCGGACAGCACCTCGCCGCCGTCGGCCAGCAGCCGCCACAGCTCTTCCGGCGAGTCGATCCCGCCCGGGAAGCGGCAGCCGATCCCCACGACGGCGACGGGCTCGTCGGCGGGCCCGGCCGCGGCGACCGCGGGGACCGGCGCGGGCCGGGCCGCGGCCTCGCCCAGGGCCCCGGCCAGCAGCCGGTCGGCGAGGGCGACGGGGGTCGGGTGCTCGTAGGCGAGCGTGACCGGCAGGTCGAGGCCGGTCTGCGCGCTCAGCCTGCGGTGCAGGTCGACCGCCGCCAGCGAGTCGAAGCCCAGCTCGGCGAAGGGGAGCGTGAGGTCCAGGGTTGCGGGGGCGTCGGGCCGGGCCGCCCGCAGTGCCGCCGACGCGTGGGCGTGCACGAGGTCGAGGGCCACCCTGCGGTGTTCCGACGGCGCGGTGGCGGCCAGCAGCCGGGCCAGTGCTGAATCGGAACTGGACTCGTTCATCCGCGCATCTCCACTTTCGGCCGAAACCGTTTTCCCGTTGACAGTAGTGAGACCCCGGCAAGGGCCACACCCTTACGCACCCCTAGGACGTGTGCGCCCCGGGGCCGATCGCTCCCCTGCCCGGTGTGCCGGACACCTGCTCGTCGTCGAACTTCCGGCGCACATAAGAGAGGGAATCCAGCAGATCGCCGGAGGTGACGGTGCGGGACCCGCGCGTTTCCACCACGCCGGACAGCGGCAGCCTGCCGGTGTCCGCCCAGCGAAGCCGTCCTTTTCCGTCGATGTAACTCCTGCTGCGCCCCATGTTGTCGGGGTGCAGGCAATAGGGGATGTCGAGATATCCCCTGCGGAATGCCAGCAGCACGGCCTCGCCGAGATCGGACGCCATATTGAGTACGGCGGCCACGAGGGCGGCGGCTTCCGCGTACGTCTGCGAATCGGCGCCCGCGCTTTCGGCGGTGACGGGCCGCGGGGTCCTCGCCGCGGTGGCGGCCGCGAATTCGAGCGCGCTGACGTTCTCTGCGACTGTCGGAATCCGCACGGATTCGGCGACGGTCTTCACGATCAGGCGCTCGGAGCCGGTCGCGGCGGCGAGCTCCGCCGCCTCGCCCAGCAGCCGGTAGGCGCCGTCCGGCGAGGCGGGGTAGACGCCCATGTAGGCGTAGATGACGACGTGCCAGTCGGTGTCGGGCAGCAGTTCCGCGCACAGCCGGCGCAGCGCCGCGACGGCTTCGGCGTCCTGCACCGGGCTCGTCTGCTGGGCGTAGCTGACGGAGATGCTGCGCAGGCCGTGCCGGTGGAAGAACAGGGCTTCCAGCACGCTGATCGCGACCAGCTGGCTGGGCGGGCAGAGCTGTCCGAGCATGCATCCGCCGAACGTCTCCAGGTGCGGCTCCAGGCCGGTCTCCCGCAGCCGGACGAACAGCTCGCAGGAGCGCGACCAGTTGTCCACGGACTCCCGGAGCGGAATGCGCCCGTAGGGCAGGCAGTACGAGACGGGTCCGCCCTCGGAGGCGTCGAGTCCGACGGTCATCAGCGCCCGGAAGATGTCGACGGGGTCGGCCGAGCCGTGCCGGACCTGGACGGGGAAGTCCGGTCCGTGGGAGCCCTCCAGGACCCACCGCGTGGTGGCCGGGTCGTGGTTGACGATCGGGTAGCCGTTGAGCGACTCGCCTTCCAGGAGGGCGAGTCCGGCGGACTCCAGGTCCCGGACGCGGGTGTAGCTGTCCAGGGTGATGGTGCCGGCCGTCCGCCCGTTCGCCGCCCTGGTCGCCTGCAGGCCGGCGCGCATCCGTTCGGGTTCGCTCATGCCCATCCTGGGCTGCACGACGAGTTCGCCGCCGGCGCGTGCCCGGCGGACGAACGCGCCGAACCCGGTCACGCCAGTGCCCGCTGCGGGAGCGCGTCGAGCAGCCGCCGGAAGGAGGCGATCCCCTCGGCGCCGTCGTCGAAGACGGCGTCGTACCCGGCGGTGACCAGGGCGCCGAGCTGCTCGGTGCTCTGGGCCCCGGCGATCCCCAGCTTGCCGCCGATGACCGCCGGCACGGCGCTCAGCCCGGGCTGCCGGCGCAGCCTGCTGATCAGCCGCATGCCGTCCCGGTAGCCGTGGCCGTTGACGCTGCTCACCACGAGCAGCGCGGGCCTGCGGGCGAGGCATTCGGAGACGACCAGCTCCTCGGGCACGCAGGGACCGAGGTTGACGACGCCGAAGCCGAGCTCCTCCAGCAGCAGTTGCAGGAAGACCAGGTTCCAGGTGTGCGAGTCGGAGGTCACGCCCGTGACGACGACGGTGGCGCCCCTCCGGGCGGGGGCCCGGTCCCCGGCGGGCTCCGCACCCGTCCCCGCACCCGTCCCCGCGCCCGTTCCCGTCGTGGCCGGGCTGCTCATCGCTCCCCCTGCCCGTACGCGTACGCGCGGGTGTGCTCGATCCGGGAGGCCGAGACGACGTCGCCGCCGCGCACGACGATCTCGACCGGGGCCGGTCTGCCCAGGAACATCAGCAGGCTGGCGGTGGGTCCGTAGGCGCCGGCGTTGGGGACGGCGACGACGTCCCCCGGCGCGAGCGCCGGCAGCGGGATGTCACGGCCGAGGACGTCCCCGGGGGTGCACAGCGGGCCGACGAGGCTGGCGACCTGCTCGGCCGGCGCCTGCGGCCCGTGGAGCTCCACGGACACCGGCAGGATCCGCCCGAGCCCGGACATGCCGCCGAAGGTGTTGATGCCGCCGTCCAGGATCGCGAAGCGCCGGCCGCGGCTCTCCTTGAGGTTGACCACCCCGGCCAGCAGCGTGCCGCTGTCGCCCACGAGGTGACGCCCGGACTCGAAGGCGATCCGCGGGGCGCCCTCGCGCCACCCGGGGAAGTGCGCGTCCAGCGTCTCCGCCAGGGCGGCGCGCAGCTCGCCGTACACCGGCCGGTCACCGGTCACGGCGTACGGGGCCGCGAAGCCGCCGCCGATGTCCACGAACCGGAACCGCACGCCCAGCTCTTCCTGCAGCCCGGCGGCCACGCCGATGGTGTGGCGGAACTCGGCGATCAGGCTCGCCTCGTCCTTGGCGTTGCTGAGCGGGAAGAAGTGGGCGCCCGCGACCCGGGTCCCGGGCACGGCCGTGAGCTCGTCCCGGAGGCCGGGCAGCGTCTCGCTGTCGAAGCCGAACTGGGAGGGGACGCCGGTCATCCGGATGCTGGTCGAGGCGCTCGCGGAGGCGCTGTTGACCCGCAGCAGGCAGTCGGCGACGACGCCGAGCCGGCCGGCGGCCTCCCCGGTGCGCCGCAGGTCGCCGAGCGACTCGACGGAGAACAGCCGCACGCCCTCCTTCAGCGCCTCGGTCAGTTCGCCCTCGGTCTTGCCGGGCCCGGTGTAGAGGACGTCCGCCGCGCAGGCCCCCGCGGCGAGCACGGCGGCCAGCTCGCCGACGGAACTGATCTCCGCCCGGCAGCCGCGCCCGGTGCCGGCGCACATCTCGCGGACGAGCTCAGGGTGCGGGTTCGCCTTCACGGCGTAGAAGAGGTGGGCCTCCTCGGGAAGGGCGGCGAAGAGGTCGCGCTTCGCCGCCGCGATGCGGTCGAGGTCGTAGACGTAGGCGGGGGTGCCGAAACGCTCGGCGAGCTCGGTGTAGCCGGTCACCGGTCGTTCCCTTCGAACAGCAGGGCGAGCTGCTTGCGCTCGTGCTTTCCGTGCAGGGTCAGGGGCAGGTCCTCGACGACCTTGCAGAGGCCGGGGACCTTGGCGGGCTCCAGCCGGCGGGCCAGCTCGCGCAGGACGGTGTGCGAGGCCACGTCGCCCTCGACGCACACCGCGAGGTCGCGGTCCCCGCCGGGCGGCAGGACGGCCGCGGCGCGGACGCCGGGGATGTCCATGGTGGCGGCCTCGATCTCGGTGGTGCTCATGCGCACGCCCTTGCGCTTGAACACGTCGTCGCGGCGGCCCTCGTAGTAGAGGAAGCCGTCCTCGTCCACGTGCCCGTAGTCGCCGGTGTGCAGCCGCCGGGCACCGGTGACCGGGTTCTCCCGGAACGTGCGGGCGGTGAGCTCCGGCGCGCGCCAGTACCCGGGCATCACGTGCGGGCCCTCGACCACGATCTCGCCCGTCTCCCCCGTGGGCAGTTCGGCCCCGTCCTCGCCGAGGACGAACACCTTCGTGCCCGGCAGGGGCCGGCCGACCGACTCGCGCTTGCTGTCCTCGAACTCGGGCGGCAGGACGGAGATGCGCTTGCACTCGGTCTGGCCGAACTGGCGGATCACCTCGGCGCCGGGGAACGCCGCGCGCAGCGCGTCGGCCGTCGGCCCGGGCAGCGCGGCCCCGGTGTTGGTGAACATCCGCACCCGGGAGGTCCCCTCCGGAGCGGGCTCGCGCTCGGCCAGGGTCAGGATCATGGTGGCGAGGGACGGCACGATGGGCACCACCGTCGCCCCCGACTCCCGGATCCGCTCGAGCAGCACCAGGTCCGACTCGCCGTCGGCGAGCACCAGCTCGGAGCGGCCGAGGGCGGCCAGGAGGATCTTGTACAGCCCGTAGTCCCAGGAGATCGGGAAGCGGCAGAACACCACGTCGCCGGGGCGGTAGCCGAGTTCGAGGTGGATCGCGTGCGAGGCGAAGAGCATGGGCCCGTGCGGGCAGATGACCGCCTTCGGCGCGGCGGTGCTGCCGGAGGTGTACACCAGCGCCGCGATGTCCTCGGCCGACACCTCCACCGGGCCCGAGGCCCGCGCCCCCCGCTCGTGCAGGGCGGCGACCCCGCTCCAGAACTCCCCCAGCCCGACGACCGGGGCCGGGGAGAACTCCGTGATCCGCGCCGCGGCGGCGTCGGCCGCGATCACCAGCCGGGGTTCGGCGTTGGCGAGCACCGAGCGGAGGTGGAAGTCCTTCATCCCCGGGTTCAGCGACACGAACACCGCGCCGCGCCGCGAGGTCCCGTAGAACAGGGCGACCAGTTCGCGGGTGCTGGGCACCTGCACGAGCACCCGGTCGCCGTGGCCGATGCCGCGGGCCTCCAGCCAGGCGTCGACCGCGTGGCTGTACGCGGTGAGCTCCCGGTACGTCCAGCGCCCGGCTCCGTCGCCGACCGCCGCGGCGCCGGGGGCGGTGTCCGCCGTGGCCTCGTCCAGCAGCGCGTGGACCAGCGCGGGCGGACGGGTATCCGATGTCGAATTACGGTTCACTGCGCCCCGTATGACCTTTCATGAGAGCCCTCCTGCACGGCGCGGGCGGCCGGCTCAGCCGGCTGCGGGCGCGGCCCGGAGGGCGAGCTTCTTGCGGTCGATCTTCCGGTTCGGGTTCAGCGGGAATTCCGCCAGGTGCACGTACTTCTTCGGGACGATCGCCAGGGGCAGCACGCCCCGCAGCTCGCGGGCCAGCTGCACCTGCGGCAGGGCGGATCCGGTGTAGAAGACCACCAGTTCGCAGGTGTGGCCCGCCGCGACCGCCACGGTGACGGCGTCCTCCACGCCGGCGCAGGTGCGCACGGCAGCGTCCACCTCGGCCAGCTCCACGCGCACGCCGTGCACCTGGACCTGGGCGTCCTGCCGCCCCAGGTAGAGCAGTTCGCCCCGCTCCGCCCGGCGGACGCGGTCGCCGGTGCGGTACCAGCGCCGGCCGTCCCGGTGGAAGAAGCGGCCGGTGTCGTCGGAGGGGTCGAGGTAGCCGGGCGTCAGCTGGGGCCCGGCGATGCACAGCTCCCCTTCGTCGGTGCGCTCCGCGCCGTCCGGGCCCAGCAGCAGCACGCCGTGCCCGGCGTGCACCGCGCCGATCGGCACGACGCCGTGCAGCCCGCGCCCGGCGGACCACCGGTGGGCGGAGACCGTGATGGTCAGCTCGGTCGGCCCGTAGAGGTTCTCCAGGAACGCGCCCGGTGCCGCCGCCTGCCAGTCCTCGGCGTCCTGGCAGTTCAGCGCCTCCCCCGCGAAGAAACTCCACCGCAGGGACGGCATCGCCCCCGGCCGCAGGCCGCCCGTGCGCCGGATCAGGGCGATGGCGCTGGGCGTGGAGAACCAGACGGTCAGCCCTTCCGCGGCGGCGAACGCCGGCATGTCCCGGAACGCCTGCGGCGGCGGAACGGTCAGGGTCGCGCCCGCCCCCCAGGCACAGAACAGGTCGAACATCCCGCAGTCGAAGTTGAGGTCGAAGTTCTGCGAGAAGACGTCCCCGGGCCCGAAGTCGTAGCGCTCGTCGAGCAGGCCGAAGTAGTGCGCGGTGTTGGCGTGCGTGACCGGCACGCCCTTCGGCCTGCCGGTCGAGCCCGAGGTGAACAGGACGTACGCCACGTCGGGCGCCCGCACCGGCTGCGGCGAGTCCAGCGCGGCGGCCGGGTCGTACGGCACGGCCGGCATCGGCTGCCCGCCGGGACGGAACAGCACCGGCAGGCCGGTGCCGGCCTCCCGCAGCGCCGTGAGCGCGGGCAGCGCGTCGTCGTCCGCGATCAGTGCGCCGACGCCGCTCGCCTCGATCATCTGCCGGGTGCGCAGCGCGGGGAAGGCGGGCTGCAGCGGGACGGTGGTGATCCCCGTGTACAGGCCGGCGAGGACCGCCGGGTACGCGGAGAGTCCTTTGCCCGCCAGCACGCCGATCGCCCGCGGCCGCTCCGGCAGCCCGGACAGCAGCGAGCCCGCCAGCGCCAGCGCGCGCTCGTGCAGCTCCCGGTAGGTCAGCGCGGCTCCGCCGGCCCGGACCGCGGGGCGGTCCGGGGACAGGGCCAGGCCGCGCAGGAAACGGCCGGCCAGCACGGCGTCCATGGTGTCGTCCATTGTGGTGTCCCCCGGCCCCCGCTACGCGGCGGTGCCGGCCGGCAAGCTCTCCACGGTCTTCCAGAGGATGCCGGGGTTCTCGAAGTTCTCCATGGCCAGCGCGCCGTCGAGGAACCGCACGTCATAGGTGCTCTCGAGGTTCCCGAGCAGCTCGACCACGCCCAGGGAGTCCAGCCCCAGGTCGCGCAGGGCGGTGCCGCTCTCCAGGGGCTCGTCCGGTGCCAGGAACGGCAGGAACTTGCGCAGAAGCTGTTCGAACTGGTCGTCCCACATGGTGGATCCCATCGTCGGAGGGTGCTCAGGCGGCGCCGGCACGGCGCCGTGGTGTCATCGCCAGCCGCGGACTGGCCGCGATGACCTCGAAGTTGTCCGTCGTGCGGCCGACCCGGCCGAAGAGGCTGTCCGGGCCCGCGACGCAGACCCGCTCGACACCGGCCTCCTTGAGGGCGGTCACGACCGCCGGCCAGTTCAGCGGGCGGGTGAAGCTGTCCAGCAGCATCGTGCGGATGCCGCCGGCCGAGTGCAGGAGCGTGCCGTCCTGGTCGGCGACGACCGGCAGCTCCGGGTCGGCGAAGTCCAGGGTGGACACCACGTCCCGCTCGGCCTTGGCGCGCAGTCCCGCGAAGGCGGCCGAGTGCATGGGCGGCCGCATCGTGTACAGCGACATCCCGCCGACGGCGCGCAGCCGCTCCTGCAGCCAGGAGACCCGGCCCTCGGCCAGGGAGAGCATGAAGAAGTCGTCGTCGATGAAGCAGGAGATGTCGTGCCACTCGCCCTGCTCGTCCAGGTCGGCGAGGATCTCGTCGAGCCGCTCGCGCGGCGTGCGCACGAAGGAGAGCGTGACGATGTCGCGGTGCTCGTGCCGGAAGTACTCGTCCATGCAGCGGGCGAGCCCGGCGGTCATCCGGATCGCCTCGGCCGCAGGCAGCGCCCCGGAATAGGCGATGGCCGCCTTCTCGCCGAAGCTCGGCCCCGCACAGAACCCCGGCTCGATGCCCAGGTTCTGCCGTGCCCATTCGGCGGAGGCCAGGCAGTTCACGAGGAAGGCGACCTGGGCCGCCTCGGAATAGTCCCCGTCGGCCTCGCGGAAGGCGTCGACCAGGGAATAGCCGAGCACGTCGTCGGCGACGGCGACGAGTTCGCGGGCGAACGGGTTCACCACCATGAACCGGCCGACGTCGGTGAACGCGGACGGGCCCATGCCGGGAAAGACGACGGCGGTGCGGTGTGTCTCGGCGGCCATGCGTGGCACGTCCTCTCTACAGGCTCTTCAGGAATCCGGTCAGCACCTCGGTGAACCGTTCCGGCTCCTCCAGGTGCGGCACATGACTCGAATGCTCGAAGACCTCCCAGCGCACATCCGGAATGCGGTCGTGGAAGGGCCGCATCGTCACCGCCGTCGCCTCGTCGTAACGGCCGTTGACGAGCAGGGTCGGCGCCTCGATCGCGTCCAGGCCGTCGATGACCGACCAGTCCTTCAGGGTGCCGATCACGTGGAATTCGCTGGGCCCGTTCATCGTGTAGTACACGGTCGGGTCGTTGTAAATCTC
Source organism: Streptomyces sp. KLMMK (assembly GCF_036961605.1). Lineage (NCBI taxonomy): Bacteria > Bacillati > Actinomycetota > Actinomycetes > Kitasatosporales > Streptomycetaceae > Streptomyces > Streptomyces sp. KLMMK. Next base: position 8,786 of record NZ_JBAMDC010000083.1, on the reverse strand, counting down.
CATGAAGGAGGAGAGGAAGTCCCGCGGCCACGGCAGGGTCCGGCACACGTGCCGGTCGTAGAAGACGCGCATCGCGGTGAAGTACTCGTCCGAGTCGGTCGTGCCGGCCGCCTCGTGGTGCCGCAGCGTCTCGTCCACCCCCGGCGGGAGCTGCGAGCGCAGCACCTCCATCTCGCCGAGCCACAGGGGGTACGAGGCGGGCGCGTTGGCGATGACGAGGCCGCGCAGGCCCGAGGGCCGGGCGGAGGCGTGCCGGGCGGAGAGCAGCCCGCCCCACGACTGGCCGAACAGCACGTAGTCGTCGGCGATGCCGAGGCGCTCCAGCAGGTTGTCCAGCTCGGCCAGGAAGAGCTCGGGGGTCCAGAAGTCCGCGCCGCGGTCGGGCAGGTGCGTCGATCCGCCGTTGCCCAGCTGGTCGTAGTGGACGACCGGCCAGCCGGCGCCGGCGAGGGCCGTGAGGCCCAGCAGGTAGTCGTGCGTACTGCCCGGGCCGCCGTGCACGGCGACGACGGCCGGCAGGCCCGCACGGAGTTCACCGGTGATCCGGTACCAGGTCCGGTACTCCCCGAAAGGGACCGTTCCCTTTGCGCTGGGGTCCGAGGACACGGCAAGCACCTCACTCGACGTCGTGCAGGGGGTCGGGACCGACGCTAACCCGCTGCGGCGGCGCACCAGGACCCCTAACGGCCCCTAGCGGAGGGGGGGTTGCCGCCGTGGTGAGCCCGGCGCCGTGGAACTGGGGCCGGTAGGGGGTGCTCCCGTGCACCGGGGTGCTTAGCGTGCGAACGGCGGCAGCGCGTTTCCCACGTGCCCGCCCGTACGACGTACCGAGTACGAAAGGGCATCATGAACCCATCCGCCGAGCAGCACCCCGCGTTCCCCATGGCCCGCCGGTGCCCCTTCGGCCCGCCGGAGGAGTACGCGAAGCTCCGCGCGAGCCAACCGGTCTCCCGGGCGACCCTCAAGGTCAACGGCAAGCCCGCCTGGCTGATCACCAAGCACGAGCACATCAAGAAGGTGCTCGGCGACTCCCGGGTGAGCGCCAACCTGAAGCTGCCGGGCTATCCGCTGCAGGTCCCCGTACCGGAGGAGATGCTGCAGGCCGTCCCGCTGACGTTCCTGTCGATGGACCCGCCGGACCACACCGTCCAGCGCCGCATGCTGGCGCCCGAGTTCAGCGTCCGCCGGATGCGGGAGCTGCGGCCCCGGGTCCAGCAGATCGTGGACGAGCGCATCGACGCGATGCTCGCCGCCGGCGGCCCGGCGGACCTGATGACCGCCCTCGCGCTGCCCGTGCCCTCCCTGGTGATCTGCGAGCTGCTCGGCGTCCCCTACGAGGACCACCCCCGGTTCGAGACCTGGGCCGGGCAGATCATGAGCCGCGACATCAGCGAGGAGGAGCGCGGGCGGGCCCACTACGAGCTCGACCGGTACGTCGACGGCCTGGTCACCGCCAAGGAGGGCGAGCCGGGCGACGACATGATCAGCCGGCTGATCGAGAAGAACCGCGCGGAGCCGGCGGTCGGGCACGCGGACATCGTCAGCATGGCCCGGCTGATGCTCGTCACGGGCCACGAGACGACCGCCAACATGATCGCCCTCGGCACCCTGGCGCTGCTGGAGCACCCCGGGCAGCTCGCCGCGGTCACGGCCGACCCCGCCCTGCTGCCCCGGGCGGTCGAGGAGCTCCTGCGCTACTTCAGCATCTCCGACTCCGGCACCGCGCGCGTGGCCCTGGAGGACATCGAGGTCGGCGGCACCCTCATCCGCGCCGGCGAGGGCATCCTCCCCCTCAACAACGCGGCCAACCACGACGAGGACGTCTTCGCCGACCCCGACACGCTGAACATCCACCGCGAGGAGGCCCGCAGCCACCTCGCCTTCGGCTACGGCGTCCACCAGTGCATCGGGCAGAACCTCGCGCGCCTCGAACTCGACGTCGTCTACGGCACGCTCTTCCGGCGCGTCCCGGGCCTGCGCCTCGCCGCCTCCCCGGAGGACCTGCGGTTCAAGGACGACGCCATCGTGTTCGGCGTCTACGAGCTGCCGGTCACCTGGTAACCATCCGCACGACGTACCGAGTTCGAGAGGGCACCATGACGCACTCCGCCGACCGGGCGCGCCACCCGGCGTTCCCGATGAAGCGCACCTGTCCCTTCAGCCCGCCGGAGGAGTACGCGAAGCTCCGCGCGAGCGAACCGGTCTCCCGGGCGACCCTCAAGGTCAACGGCAAGCCGGCCTGGCTGGTCACCACCTACGAGCACGTCAAGCAGGTGCTCGGCGACTCCCGGGTGAGCTCCAACCTCAAGCTGCCGGGCTACCCGCACCAGTTCCACATTCCCGAGGAGATGCTCCGGTCGGTGCGGTTGATGCTGCTGTCGATGGATCCCCCGGACCACACCGCCCAGCGCCGCATGCTGATCCCCGAGTTCACCGCGCGGCGGATCAAGGCCCTGCGCCCGCGGATCCAGGAGATCGTGGACGAGCGCATCGACGCGATGCTCGCCGCGGGCGGCCCCGTGGACCTGGTGACCGCCCTCGCGCTGTCCGTGCCCTCCCTGGTGATCTGCGAGCTGCTCGGCGTCCCCTACGAGGACCACGCGCAGTTCGAGGAGTGGTCGGCGGTGATGATGAACCACGACGCCGCCCCCGAGGAGTACGGAGCGGCGGTCCAGGCCCTGGACGGCTATCTGGACGCGCTGGTCACGAGTAAGGAGGAGCGGCCGGGCGACGACCTGATCAGCCGGTTCATCGAGAAGAACCGGGTGGAGCAGGTCGCCGATCACACCGACGTCGTGACGATGGCGCGGCTGATGCTCGTCGGCGGCCACGAGACCACCGCCAACATGATCGCCCTCGGTGTGCTGGCGCTGCTGGAGCACCCCGGGCAGCTGGACGCGGTCAGGGCCGACCCGGACCTGCTGCCGCGGGCCGTCGAGGAACTCCTGCGCTTCTTCAGCATCTCGGACTCGGGTGCCGCGCGCGTGGCCCTGGAGGACATCGAGGTCGGCGGCACCGTCATCCGCGCCGGCGAGGGCATCCTCCCCCTCAACAACTCCGCGAACCACGACGAGTCCGTCTTCCCCGACCCCGACACGCTGAACATCCACCGCGAGGAGGCCCGCAGCCACCTCGCCTTCGGCTACGGCATCCACCAGTGCATCGGAGCGAATCTCGCCCGCGTGGAGCTGGAGGTCGTCTACGGCACCCTCTTCCGGCGCATCCCCGGCCTGCGTCTGGCCGCGCCCCTGGAAGAGCTCAGGTTCAAGGACGACGCCATGGTCTACGGCGTCTACGAACTGCCCGTCACCTGGTGACCGGCGCCGGAGAGAGGTTCCCCGCCATGCGCGTCAGCGTGGAGACCCCGCGGTGCGTGGGGTCCGGTCAGTGCGCGATGCTCACCCCGGAGGTCTTCGACCAGGACGACGACGGGATTGTCGTCCTCCTCCAGGAGGCGCCGCCGGAGGAGGTGTACGAGGACGTCCGCCAGGCGGCCATGACGTGCCCGACCCAGGTCATCAGCGTCGACGAATAGCGGACGCGGACCATGGGACGCCTAGCATGGGGCGCATGCATGCGCGTCTGATCCAGTTCCCGGAGCAAGGCCTTCCCGGCACCCTCGTCCGCTACACGGAGGGCGGGGGCGAGCCCGTGGAGGTGGAGCCGCGCGGCGCGGTGGCGCTGTCCTCCGGCTCCCGGCTCGTCTACGTGATCGACGCGGCGGACGCCGAGGCGGCCGGCAAGGAGGCCCTCGCGGACGGCCTCGCCGGGCTGCCGTCCGACGCGTTCGTCGTCGCCGACCTGGGCGGCGCGACGGACGGCATGCTCCGGGCCGTCGCGGGGCAGCGGGCGGTCAGGACGCTCGTGCTGTCGGGCGACTTCACCGACGAGGGCGTCGCGGCGCTGGGGAGCATGCCGGAACTGACCGATCTGGTGCTGGAGTCGCCCCGGTTCACCGGGGCGGGGCTGGCCGCGCTCGCCGGGTCGGAGACGGCCGGCTCCCTCGACACCCTCGTCCTCAGCGGCACCACGGCGTTCGAGCCGCGGTCGCTGGCCGCCCTGGCGGAGGCGCCGCACCTGGCCTCCCTCGCCTTCGAGAGCGTCCCCGTCGACCACGCCCTCGCCGACGCCCTGGTCGCGCTCACGCCGCACCTCGCCGAGGTGTCGGTGGCCGAGCGCCCCGGCCACGACCTCGCCCTCGACGTGCTGGAGCGGCTGCTGGCCGCCGGGCTCAGCGTCAACGGCATCGCCGCGCCGCCGGAGAACGCCGCCCTCTTCGCCCGCGCCGCCGCCGAGGCCGCGGACACCGGCGCCTTCGAGGACGAGGACGCCGGGGACTCCGAGGGCGGGGAGCCGCAGGAGCGCGGCGTGCTGCGCGAGATCACCGACGAGGCCGAGCTGGACCGGCTGCTCGCCGGGCCCGTGCCCGTCCTGGTCGACCTCACCGCCCCGTGGTGCGGCCCGTGCTCCCTGCTCACCCCCGTCCTGGAGGACGTGGTCGAGGCCTGCGGCGACGCCCTGACCGGAGTGAAGATCGATGTGGACCGGGCCGGCTGGGCGCAGGAGCGGTTCGACGCGATGGGCGTGCCCACCGTGATCCTGGTGCGCGGGGGCAAGGAGAGCTTCCGCTTCAGTGGTGTGGTGGATGCTCCCCGGCTCACGGGCTGGCTGGCGGCGGTGGGAGTCACCGCGGGCTGAGCCGCGCCCGGAGGGGCGCGGGGAACTGCGCGGCCGGCCGCGATGCGCCCGCAGGTGATGCGCCCGGCCGTCGGTGCGGCGCTCACTCCCCGGCGGCCGGTTCCCCCTGCGGTCTGGGCGCGGGCCCCGCGGCGCTGTAGCGTCCGTCCATGCCTGCCCGATCCGGTGTCGTCGCGCCGCCGGGGTGGAGCCGCTGGCTGGTCCCGCCCGCCGCGCTGTCCATCCACCTGGCCATCGGCCAGGCCTACGCCTGGAGCGTGTTCAAACCGCCGCTGGAGTCCTCGCTGGGCCTGTCCGGCACGGCCTCGGCGCTGCCGTTCCAGGTGGCGATCGTGATGCTCGGCCTGTCGGCCGCCTTCGGCGGCACGCTCGTGGAGCGCAACGGCCCGCGCTGGGCGATGTCCGTGTCGGCCGTGTGCTTCTCGTCCGGCTTCCTGGTGGCCGCCCTGGGGGCGGCCACACGCCAGTACTGGCTCGTCGTGGCGGGCTACGGCCTCATCGGCGGGACCGGGCTGGGCATCGGCTACATCTCGCCGGTCTCCACGCTCATCAAGTGGTTCCCCGACCGCCCGGGCATGGCCACCGGCATCGCCATCATGGGCTTCGGCGGCGGTGCCCTCATCGCCTCGCCGTGGTCGGCCGCGCTGCTGTCGCACTTCGGCACGGACTCCTCCGGCATCGCGCGGACGTTCCTGGTGATGGGCGTGGCGTACGCCGTGTTCATGACGCCCGGCGTGCTGCTCGTACGGGTGCCGCCCGATTCCCTGCCGCCGCCGGGAGGGGCTGCGGACCGCGCGCCGTCCCGGGAGCTCGTCACGAGCGCTCAGGTGTCGGCCCGCAACGCCCTGCGCACGCCGCAGTTCTGGTGCCTGTGGGTCGTTCTCTGCGCGAATGTCACGGCGGGCATCGGCATTCTGGAAAAGGCCGCCCCGATGATCACGGACTTCTTCGCGGACTCCTCCTCCCCCGTGGGTGCGGCCGCCGCCTCGGGATTCGTCGGCGTCCTCTCGCTCGCCAATATGCTCGGCCGGATCGCCTGGTCCTCCGCCTCCGACATCACCGGCCGCAAGAACGTCTACCGGCTCTACCTCGGCGCGGGCGCGCTCATGTATCTCGTCCTCGCCCTCGCCGGCGGTTCGTCCAAGCCGCTGTTCATCGTCTGCGCCGGTGTGGTGCTGTCCTTCTACGGCGGCGGCTTCGCGACCGTGCCCGCGTACCTCAGGGACCTCTTCGGGACCTACCAGGTCGGTGCGATCCACGGCCGGCTGCTGACGGCGTGGTCCACGGCCGGGATCCTCGGGCCGCTCATCGTCAACTCCGTCGCCGACGCCGGGAAGTCCGCGGGCCGGACGGGGCCCGGCCTCTACACCACGTCCTTCCTGGTCATGATCGGACTGCTGGCCGTGGGCTGCGCGGCCAACGAACTCGTCCGGCCCGTGCACCCGCGCCACCACGAGCCGGACGGCGGCGGGGGGCGGCCGCCGGCGGCCGCCGTACCGGAGAAGGGGGCGGGGCTGTGACACCCGTGCGCAAGGCGCTGCTCGTGCTGAGCTGGCTGTGGGTGGGGGCGCCCTTCGCCTACGGAGTGTACGAACTCGCCTCAAGGCTTCGGCAATTGTTCACCGGATGAGCCGCCCGGAAAGCAGGAAATCCCCCGGCCGTATTGACGGACGGGGGATTTCTCTGCGTATATTGAATATTTCCCTGCCCTGCGGAAACCAGGACAGGGGGAGCCTTATGAAGTCATAGTACCCCGGCGGGAGCTGAATTGTCAATCGCGGACATGCGCAACGAGCAAGAATTCATCGATATGCTCCACGAACGCCTGGCCGAGCTGCGCGCCGGAGCCGAGACGGCGGTGGCGCAGGCCCTGGCGCAGGGCGGCAGCACCTTCCAGGCCCGGCTGGAGCGCGATGTCATGGTGGCCGAGCAGTCCGGGCTCCTCTCCGCCTTCAACGCCGGCGAGCGGGGCCTGTGCTTCGGCCGGCTCGCCTTCCGGGACGGCCGCGACCACCACATCGGCCGCATCGGCATCCGGCGCGACGACGCCGAGCGCACCCCGCTCGTCATCGACTGGCGCGCCGAGGTCGCCCGCCCGTTCTACCTCGCCACCGGGCACACCCCCATGGGGCTGCGCCGCCGGCGGCACATCACCACCGAGGGCCGCCGCGTCACCGCCCTGCACGACGAGATCCTCGACCTCACCGACACCGAACGCACCGGCCACGAGGGCTCCGACGCCGACGCCGTGCTGCTCTCCGCCCTCGACGCGGCGCGCACCGGCCGGATGCACGACATCGTGCAGACCATCCAGGCCGAGCAGGACCGCATCATCCGCGCCCCGCACCGCGGCGTCCTCGTCGTCGAGGGCGGGCCCGGCACCGGCAAGACGGTCGTCGCCCTGCACCGCGCCGCCTTCCTGCTGTACGCCCACCGCGAGCAGCTGGCCCGGCGCGCCGTGCTCATCGTCGGCCCCAACCCCGCCTTCCTCGGCTACATCGGGGAGGTGCTGCCCTCCCTCGGCGAGACGGGCGTGCTGCTCGCCACCCCCGGCGAGCTGTTCCCCGGCGTGACCGCGACCGGCACCGACACGCCGCGGGCCGCCGAGGTCAAGGGCGGCGCGGCCATGGCAGGCGCCCTGGCCGCCTACGTCCGCGACCGGCAGACCCTCCCCGGCCCCGTGACCGTCATCGACCACGAGGACGGCGAGCTGCACCTGGACGCGGACATCGCCTCCGACGCGCGGCACCACGCGCGCGCCACGAACCTGCCGCACAACCTCGCCCGCCCGTACTTCGCCTTCCACGTCATCGACGCGCTCACCCGGCAGCTCGCCGACCGCATAGGCGCGGACCCCTACGGCGGGCCGAACTTCCTGGGCCCCGACGACATCGCCCAGCTGGGCAAGGCCGTCGCCGCCAGCCCCGCGGTGCACGCGGCCGTCGAGGAGCTGTGGCCCGCCCTCACGCCCCAGCAGCTGATCGCGGACTACCTCGCCGACCCCGTCCACCTCCCCGAGGCCGACGCGGCGGCCGTCCGGCGCGAGGGCGGCGCCTGGACCCCCGCCGACGTCCCGCTGCTGGACGAGGCCGCCGAGCTGCTCGGCGAGGACGACTCGGCCGCCCGCGCCGCCGCCGAGGCCGAGCGGCAGCGGCAGGTCGCCTACGCCCAGGGCGTGCTCGACATGTCCTACGGCTCCCGCACCCAGGAGTTCGAGGACCGGGAGGACGAGGATTCCGAAGTACTGGCCGCGCACGACCTCGTCGACGCGGAGCGGCTCGCCGAGCGGCACGAGGAGGAGGACCACCGCAGCGCCGCCGAGCGCGCCGCCGCCGACCGCACCTGGGCCTTCGGCCACATCATCGTGGACGAGGCGCAGGAGCTGTCCCCGATGGCCTGGCGGCTGCTGATGCGGCGGTGCCCCACCCGCTCGATGACCCTGGTCGGCGACCCCGCGCAGACATCCGAGCCGGGCGGCTGCGGCGCGTGGCGGACGGTCCTCGAACCGTACGTCGGGGACCGCTGGGAGCACGTGCGGCTCGGCGTCAACTACCGGACGCCGGCCGAGGTCATGGAGGTCGCGGCGGGCGTCCTGCGCTCGGCGGACCCGTCCTTCGAGCCCCCGCGCTCGATCCGCTCCACGGACGAGCGCCCCTGGGCGCTGCGCACCGGCGACCTCCCGGGCGCGGTCGCCGAGGCCGTCGCGAAGGAGCTCCCGCAGGAGGGCCGCCTGGCGGTCATCGCACCGCGCCCGCACCACGCGGCGCTCTCCGCGGCCCTCCCGGACGCCGCCCACGGCCCGTCACCGGACCTGACGCGGCCGGTGGTCCTCCTGGACCCGCGGCAGGCGAAGGGCCTGGAGTTCGACGCGGTCATCGTGGCGGAGCCGGCGGAATTCGGCCTGAGCGACCTGTACGTGGCCCTGACCCGGGCGACGCAGCGACTGGGGATCGTGCACACGGGCACGCTCCCGGAGGGCTTGGAGGGTGCCTTGCCGACCCGCTGAAATGCCGGCGGACCGGCGGTGCCGAGCCGCGGTCCGGCTCGCCCTCCGGTGCCCCGTCACCCCGCCCACGACGGCCGGACCC
>NZ_JBAMDC010000082.1:0-21644 GCF_036961605.1 Streptomyces sp. KLMMK | reverse complement strand
CCCCGCGGCGAACGTCAAGGGGGGTGCCGCGCTGCTCGCGGCGGCGCAGAAGCGGCTGGGGCTGCCCTTGAGCAAGGATCCCGCCGACTGGTACGGCGCGGTGGCGGGCTATCCGGGCTCGTCGGACACGGCGACGGCCGCCACCTTCGCCCGTGACGTCTTCGACGTGATGCGCTCGGGCGAGCGGCGCACCACCGATGCGGGCCAGCGGGTCGCCCTGCCGGGTGCCCCGCGCCTCGCCGGGCGTGCCGATCAGGTGCGGCGGCTGGGCCTGCCGGCCGCCCCGGACGAGGGGACCGAGTGCCCGGGGACGGTGGCCTGTGAGGCGATCCCCGCGCCGTACGAGAAGCTGCAGGGCGACAATTACGGCAATCACGATCTGGCGGACCGCCCGGCCTCCCAGAAGACCGAGTTCATCGTCATCCACGACACCGAGGGGTCCTGGGAGACGACGATCAAGCTGGTCAAGGACCCGGCCTACGTCTCGTGGAACTACACCGTGCGCTCCGCGGACGGGCACATCGCCCAGCACGTGCGCACCAAGGACGTCGCCTGGCACGCGGGCAACTGGTATGTGAACGCCAAGTCGGTCGGCATCGAGCACGAGGGCTTCCTCGCCCAGCCCGACGCCTGGTACACGGAGGAGATGTACCGCACCTCGGCCCGCCTGGTGCGGCATCTGGCGAGCCGGCTGAAGATCCCCCTGGACCGCCGGCACATCCTCGGCCACGACAACGTCCCCGGCACGACGCCGTCGACCATCAGGGGCATGCACACCGACCCCGGCCCGTACTGGGACTGGGCGCACTACTTCGACCTGATGGGCAGGCCGTTCCAGCCCACGGGGGGCGCGTCCGGCGGCATGGTCACGATCCTTCCCGACTACGAGGCGCACCAGCCCGCGTACACCGGCTGCACGGGCCCGGCCAAGCCCTGCGCACCGCACGGCTCGGGTGCGGTGCGCCTGCACACGGCGCCGAGCGAGAAGGCGCCGCTGGTGAAGGACGCGGGGCTGCGTCCGGACGGCAGTGCGACCACGATCGACGTCAACGACACGGGTGCCCGCGCCTCGACGGGCCAGCAGTTCGCGGTCGCGGGGCGCAAGGGCTCCTGGACGGCGATCTGGTATCTGGGCCAGGAGGCGTGGTTCCGCAACCCGTGGTCGCAGCCGACCGCCGTCAACGCCTTCGGCCGGGTGGCCACCCCGAAGGAGGGTCTGGACGAGGTCGCGGTGTACGGGCGCGCCTACCCGGAGCAGGAGGCGTATCCCCCGGGCGTCCCGGTGCAGGCCCTGGCGCCGCTGCCGTACAAGCTGCTCGCCGGCCAGTCGTACGTCGTGGGGCCGCGGGTGCCGAGCGAGTATCTGTGGGCGAAGACCTTCGATCCGGCGGGCCACAAGGTGGTCAAGGGCAGGGACGCGTACTACGAGATCCAGTTCGGGCACCGGGTGGCCTTCGTGAAGGCCGCCGACGTGACGGTGCAGCCGTCGAACCGGTAGCCCGGCGCACAGGACGACGGAGCCCGGTACGGCGTCTGCCGTGCCGGGCTCCGGTGTGCGTGCGTGCGTACGCGCGTGCGAGGGGTGGTGCGGGGCTCCGCGAGGAGCGCGGTGTCAGGCCGTCTGGAACATCTCGGCGGGCAGCGGCTTGAGGAGCTGGTAGAGCTCGTCGGTGATGGGCCGGTCCCAGCTGGCGATGGTGACGAGGACGCCGTCGCTGCGGTCGAACTGGGTGCAGGAGATGCGGCCTTCGGAGCACTTGATGCGCCGGACGATCAGCAGATTGTCCTCGTGCATGACCGGGATGTCCTCGGTCTCCAGCACCTCCACCGGCTCGTCGTTGCCGAGGGCCTGGAGGAGCTGCGTGACCTCGAAGGGCACCTGGCCCTCCTCGAGCTCGCGCACCGGGGAGCCCTCGGGCATATTGCCGATGATCATCGCCGGGCCGCGCCCGCCGAAGAGGTCGTAGCGGAGGAAGACACCCTGGCAGCTGCCGTCGGGCGCGGGCAGCAGCCCGGCCCCGAGATCGCCCGGCCAGTCCCCCGGGTCCATGGCCAGGACGTCGAAGTCCGGCCCGGTGGGCGTGGCGCTGCGGCGGCGGAGGAAGGACATGCCCACATCGTACGTGCCCGGGGCCCCGGCGTGGCGCCGGGGAGAGCAACGGCACGGCCGCCCGCGCGCCCTGCGGGACGGGGTGGCGGAGCGGGCGTACGGAGGGGCGGACGGGGCGGCCGGGCGGGCCGGGCGAGGCCGTCAGCCAGGGGGGCGCAGGCTGTCCAGGTGACGGCGCAGCACCCGCCGGAGGACGTCCGGGGTGAGGGTGCCGGGCTGGAGCACGGCCTGCAGGGTGAGGCCGTCGAGCAGGGCTGACAGCCGCAGGCTCTCCGTGCCGATGTCCAGGTCGGCGGGCAGGCCGCCCGCCTCCTGGCCGCCGCGCAGGACCCGGGTCACGACGCCGAGCATGCCGTCCTGCAACTTCCGGGCGTGGGGCAGGAGTCCCGGCCGGGTGCGGGCAGCGGTGGCGAAGGCGATCCAGAGGACGGCCTCTTCGTGGCGCTCCTGGTCGAGGGGGAGGAATTCGGCGAGGAGGTCCTCGGCGCGGGTGCGGCGCTCCGCCGCGTCGGCGGGGTCGAGGAGCCGGTCGACGTGGGCGAGGACGCGGGCCTCGATACGGCCGGTCAGCTCCCCCATCGCGAAGATCACCAGTTCGTCGTGGTCGCTGAAGTAGTGGCGCACGGATCCGATGGCGAGGCCCGCCTCTTCGGCGACATTGCGCAGGGAGGCGGCCTCCAGGCCGCGCCGGCCCACGACGCGGAGGACGGCTTCGGCGACCGCTCTGCGGCGCGCCCCGGGGTCGACGATCTTCGGCATGTTGGCTTTATAGCACGGTCGAGCTACCATCTTTTTTGGCGCGACCGTGCCAAAAAGCGGGAGCAAGCTCGGAGGGAGTGGCGGGTGAACGGCTGGCTGCTGGGGGCGATCATCGCCGTGGTGGTGATCGTCGTGGTGATCAGACGAATAAAGGGGGAGCCGCTCAACGCACGCGACCTGCTGATTCCGCCGGTCGCCCTGACCGCCATCGGCATCGCGTCCCTGGCGAAGGCGGAGCAGGTGACGGGGACGGACCTGGCCTGGGTGATCCCCGGCGCCCTCCTGGGCTGCGGGCTCGGCGCGGCGCGCGGGGCCACCGTCCAGCTCTTCGAGAAGGCCGGAGCGCTCTGGCAGCGCTATACGGGCCGGACGTTCCTGGTCCTCGCGGGATCCCTGGTGATCATGGGCGGCTTCGGCCTGCTCGCCACGCACGCGGGCGTGTCCGAGGGCGCCCGGCCGGTCCAGCTGAACATCGGCGTCAGCTTCCTGGGCGAGGCGCTGGCCATCGGCGCGCGGGGCCTGGCGAGCGGGGTGCCGTTCGCGCCGGAGCGCCCGCGCCGCTGAACACCGCCCGCGAGCATTCCCGGTGGAGGGGCCTCCTGCTGCGCAACGCGATCAAAAGCCCGCCCGGACGCAGCTTGTGGGGGCGCTGTCCGGGCGGACCGACGGCCGAAGACGCCGCCGCGGGCGCACGCTACCAGGCGGCGGCGAGGTCTCCTTTGCCCGGAATCGCCGACCTGGAGCAAATGAGTGAATTCCCGAAACTTCCGTTATGAGCCCGAGTTACTCAGGTCGCTTCCCTGTCTGTGAGAGGCAGCTAATCGATCGAAAGGCACAGACGTGCTCAAGAAGGTACTCACGACGGCCGCCGTGACGGTTACCACAGTCGGCACCATCGCCGGCCCGGCCATGGCGATCGGCAACGACCAGGACGTGGCCAACGGCAACGCTTCGCACACCGGTTACGGCAACACGAAGACCGGCGGCAAGCAGAGCCCGCAGATGAGCCTGATCCAGGGCACGCTCAACAAGCCGTGCCTGGGCATCGGGAAGATCGGCGTCCAGTCCGTGCTGGCGCTTCTCCTCAACGTCGGCATCCAGGACGTTCCGATCCTCACGTCCCAGCAGCAGCAGCAGTGCACCGACAACTCGACGATCAGCGACGGCGACGACCCGCTGTCGCACATCCTCGACGAGATCCCGATCATTTCGGGCAACGGCTCCGGCAACAAGGGCGGCGGCCACCCCGGCCTGCACGGCCTGCACGGCGGCCACCCCGGCTTCGGCGGCCACTGAGCCACGCCGTCGTCGGGCGGATCTCCCCCTGTCTCGGGTGCACGGGCCCCGGGGCAGGGGGATTCCCCTGTCCGGACCCACTACCGGACGCGCCCCTCACCTGCCCGCCACCCGCCCGGAACCCGCAGGTCACAGCGCCGGGCGCCGGTTCCCGGCCGCGTCGTATACGATGACCGCGTGACTATGCTCGTCAAACGCCGCCACGTGGACCTCCTCCGCGTCACGAGCATGTCCTGTCGCCGCTACGGCTGATCTTTCTTCCCGCCCAGCCCTCTCTACGGGCCGTGGCCTGCTTTTCCTTCTTACTTTTCCTGCCTGCCGTTTCCCGGTCCCGCTCCGCCCTGCCCGCGTACCCGCGGCGGCGCAGCGGCCGTCCGGCGCACCGCCGTACGGAAATTCCGGGCCCTCACGCTGTGGACAACCCTCATGAGCAACAAGCTTCCCGTCCTCGACCTCTCCGCCGCCTCCGCCGGTCCCGAGGCCCGTGCCCGCTTCCGCGAGGAGCTGCACGCGGCCGCGCGCGACGTGGGCTTCTTCCACCTGACCGGCCACGGCGTCACCGAGGCCGAGACCGCCGACCTGTGGCGCACCATGCGGGCGTTCTTCGCGCTCCCCGAGGCCGACCGGCTGTCCATCAGCAACCTCAACTCCCCGCACTTCCGCGGCTACACCCGCATAGGCGACGAGCGGACGGGCGGGAGCCAGGACTGGCGCGACCAGCTCGACATAGGCGCCGAGCGGGACGCGCGCGTGCCGGGCGCGGACGAGCCGGGCTACTGGTGGCTGGAGGGCCCGAACCAGTGGCCCGCGGCCCTCCCCGAGCTGCGCACCGCCGCCCTGCGCTGGATCGACCGGCTGAGCGGGGTGGCCGAGCGGCTGCTGCACGAGCTGCTGGCCGCGATCGGCGCCCCCGAGGACTTCTACGACAAGGCCTTCGCCGACCGCCCCCACCTGCACCTGAAGCTGGTCCGCTACCCCGGCAGCGCCCCGGACGGCGCCGGCCAGGGCGTGGGCGCCCACAAGGACTACGGCTTCCTGACCCTGCTGCTGCAGGACGAGGTCGGCGGTCTCCAGGTGGAGGGGGCCGACGGGTCGTTCACCGACGTGCCGCCGGTTCCGGGCGCGTTCGTCATCAACCTCGGCGAGCTGCTGGAGGTGGCCACGAACGGCTACCTGAAGGCGACCAACCACCGTGTGGTCAGCCCGTCCGGCACCCGTGAGCGCTTCTCGGTCCCGTTCTTCTACAACCCGCGCCTGGACGCCCGCATCGAGCCGGTGCCCTTCGCGCACGCCGACCGGGCCCCGGGCGTCACCCAGGACGACCGCAACCCGCTCTTCGCGGAGTACGGCCGCAACGAGATCAAGGGCTGGCTGCGCGCCCACCCGCAGGTGGCTGCCCGCCACCACGCCGCCCTGCTGACCGAGGGCAGCCTCGTGGGCTGACTGCCTCTCGTGGGCTGACTGCCTGTCAGGTGAGGTCGAACTCGCCCTCGCGCGCGCCGAGTACGAACGCCCGCCAGTCCCCGGGGGTGAAGACCAGCGCGGGCCCGTCCGGATTGCGGCCGTTGCGCATGGCGATGAAGCCTTCGACGAAGGCGATCTGGACGTCTCCGGTCCCCTGGCTGCTCGACAGCCAGGCGGCGTTGCCGAGGTCGAGCTCGGGCGCGATGTCGCCCGCCGGTCGTTCAGTCGTGCTCTCCGCCACTGCTGAAGCTCCTCCCGGTCGTCGTCCCGCGCCCACCCTAGCGAGGGCGGCGTGCGCCGGACAGGCCGCACGGCGGCGAACGCTCCGCCGTGCGCCCCTTCAGGTGGTGGGGAGTTCGTCGCCCACCACCCACATGGAGAAGAACTGCGCGCCCCCTCCGTAGGCGTGGCCGAGCGCCTTGCGGGCGCCGTCGACCTGGTGCTCCCCCGCCCTCCCCCGCACCTGGAGGGCGGCCTCGGCGAAGCGGATGAGGCCGGAGGCGCCGATGGGGTTGGTGGACAGGACGCCGCCCGAGGGGTTGACGGGCAGTTCGCCGTCCAGCTCCGTGGCCCCGGAGACGGTGAGCTTCCAGCCCTCGCCCTCGGCGGCGAAGCCCAGGTTCTCCAGCCACATCGGCTCGTACCAGCTGAAGGGCACGTACAGTTCGGCGGCGTCGATCTCGCGCCGCGGGTCGGTGACGCCCGCCTGCCGGTAGACCTCGGCGGCGCAGTCGCGTCCCGCGCGCGGCGAGACGAAGTCCTTGCCGGCGAAGAGCGTGGGTTCGCTGCGCATGGCGCCGCCGTGCACCCAGGCGGGCGGGTGCGGGGCGCAGGCGGCGCCCCGGCGGTCGGTGAGGACCATCGCGCAGGCGCCGTCGGAGGAGGGGCACGTCTCGGAGTAGCGGACCGGGTCCCACAGCATGGGCGAGGACTGCACCCGCTCCAGGGTGAGGCCGTGCTCGTGCAGGTGTGCCCACGGGTTCTTCAGGGCGTTGCGGCGGTCCTTGTAGGCGACGAGCGAGCCCACGGAGGCGGGTGCCCCGCTGCGGCGCACGTAGGCCCGTACGTGCGGGGCGAAGAATCCTCCGGCGCCGGCCAGCAGGGGCTGCTGGAAGGGGACGGGCAGGGACAGGCCCCACATGGCGTTGGACTCGGACTGCTTCTCGAAGGCCACGGCGAGCACGGTCCGGTGGACGCGGGCCGCGACGAGGTCGGCGGCGACGAGGGCCGTGGAGCCGCCGACCGACCCGGCGGTGTGCACGCGCAGGACGGGTTTGCCGGCGGCGCCGAGGGCGTCGGCGAGATGGAGCTCGGGCATCATCACGCCCTCGAAGAAGTCGGGCGCCTTGCCGAGGACGACGGCGTCGGTGTCCGCCCACGACAGCCCCGCGTCCTCCAGGGCCCGTGAGGCGGCCTCGCGGACGAGTCCGGCCAGGGAGACGTCCCGGCGGGCCGCCGCGTGCTTGGTCTGGCCGATGCCGACGACGGCCACGGGTTCCTTGCTCACCGGCTCTCCCCCTCCAGCACGGCGACGAGGTTGTGCTGCAGGCAGGGCCCGGACGTGGCGTGGGCCAGGGCCCGGTCCGAGGCGCCGCGGTGGATGCGGGCGGCGGCCTCGCCGAGGCGGATCAGGCCGGTGGCCATGACGGGGTCGGCGGCGAGCGCGCCGCCGGAGGGGTTGACCACGACGGTGTCGTCCAGGCGCAGGGCCCGCCGCAGGACGACCTCCTGCGAGGTGAAGGGGGCGTGGAGCTCGGCCGTGTCGACGGGGGCGAGGAAGGCTCCGGCGCGTTCGGCGGCGAGGCGGGTGGACGGGGAGTCGGTGAGGTCCCGCAGGCCCAGGGCCTGGGCCTCGATGCGGTGGTCGATGCCGCGGATCCAGGCGGGGCGGGCGCACATGCGGCGCGCGGTGTCGCCGGCGGCGAGGACGACGGCGGCCGCTCCGTCGGCGACGGCCGAGCAGTCGCCCGCGCGCAGGGGCCGCACCACGTATTCGCCCGCGGGGGCCCCGCCGCCTCGGTGGGCGAGGGCCGCCAGGGCCTCCTCGTCGGTGTGGCCGGCGTCGATGAGGGCCTGGGCCTGGAGGGCGGCCAGGGAGACGGAGTCGGGCCACAGGGGTGCGACGTAGTAGGGGTCGAGCTGGCGGGTGAGGACGTCCCGCAGGGGGCCGGCCGAGGGCTTTCCGTGGGCGTAGACGAGGGCGGTTTCGGCCCGGCCGGTGAGGATCTTCACCCAGGCCTCGTGGAGCGCCCAGGCGCCGTCCGTCTCCACGTGGGACTCGGCGACGGGCGGCCAGGCGCCTACGCCGTCGAGGGTCAGGGTGAAGGAGAAGGGGCGGCCGGCGAGGTAGTCGCTCGATCCCGAGCAGGTGAAGTCCGCCTCGCCGGGGGCCAGTCCGGCCTGCTCCAGCGCCTCGTGCAGGACGGGCAGCAGCATCTCCGTCTCGGACAGGCCCTCGGCGGCGGCGCGGGGGTCGCTGCGGGCGAAGGCGACGATCGCGACGTCGCGGGGGGCCGTGCCGCGGTCGCCGCCCGGGTCGGCCGGCTTCACAGCAGCTCCTTGTAGGTGTCGTAGGCGGCGTCGGGTTCCCCGGCGGGCCGGTAGTGGTCGGGGTGGCGGCCGTCCGCGCCCCACACGGGCTCGACGCGCAGGCCCATGCGCACCTGGTCGTACGGGATGCCGCCGATGCGCCCGTGCAGGGCGAGGTCGGCCCCGTCCAGGGCGATGTGGGCGTAGACGTAGGGGACTTCGATGCCGGCGTCCTTGGCCTTGATGTTGACGACGCAGTAGGTGGTGACGGTCCCGCGCGGGCCTACGTCGACCTGCTCGGTCGCGGCGACGCCGCAGGTGGGGCAGGCGCCGCGGGGCGGGACGTGGACCTTGCGGCAGGAGGGGCAGCGTTCGCCGGTGATCCTCCGCTCGGCGAGGGCGGCGAGGTGGCGGCTCTGGGCCCGGCCGGGCGTGTAGGTGTAATCGAGCCGGGCGGGGGTGACGATGCCCGTGACGGGGTCGGCGAAGACGCCGTCGTGCGGTGCGGGCGTCCGGGGGCCGGCCGCCGCGTCGTCCTCGTGCGGGTCGCAGGGCTCGAAGCAGCCGATGTCGGTGACGGCGCCGGTGCGCTCGGGCGCCCAGCGGATGCGGACGCGCATGCCGGTCCGTACGGCGTGGGGTCCGGGGGCGTCGAGGACGTGCAGGAGGGCGGTGTCGGCGCCGTCGAGGCGCACCAGGACCCAGGCGAAGGGGGTGCGCAGGGGCTGGCGGGGCCGTGGGGCAGGGTTCCAGGACCAGGTGGTGACGGTGCCGGTGGGGGCGACCTCGGCGAGGTCGCGGATCTCCTCGGCGGTGACGGGGTCGTACTCGACGGGCGGGACGAGGACGCGCCCGTCGCTCGTGCGCACGCCGAGGACGGTGCGCTCGCGGAGGCCGGTGAGGAAGGCGCTCTGCACGGGGCCCAGGGAGCGGGTGAAGGGGAAGGCGACGGTCAGGGGTGCGGTGAGGATCTCCGGCACGGCGGTGCTCCCTTCAGGCGCGCCGGTAGACGGCCGGGCGCTTCTCGGCGAAGGCCCGGGCGCCTTCCTTCGCGTCGGCGCTGGCGAGGACGGGCCGGCCGCGTTCGAGTTCGAGGGCGAGGCCGTCGGCTTCGGGGAGGCCGCCGGTGTCGTGGACGCAGGCCTTGACGGCCTCGACGGCCAGCGGTCCGTTGGCGTTGATCAGCTCGGCGGTCTCCAGCGCCCGCTCCAGGGCGGTGCCGTCGGGGACGACGTGCCCGATCAGTCCGATGCGCGCGGCCTCGTCGGCGGTGTAGGGGCGGCCGGTGAGCAGCATCTCCAGGGCGTGGGTGCGCGGGATCTGGCGCGGGAGGCGGACGGTGGAGCCGCCGACGGGGAAGAGGCCGCGGCGCACCTCGAAGAGGCCGAACACGGCGCTCTCCCCGGCGATGCGGATGTCGGTGCCCTGGAGGATCTCGGTGCCGCCCGCGACGCAGGGCCCCTCGACCGCGGCGATGACCGGTTTACGCGGCCGGTGGTGCCGGAGCATCGCCTTCCAGTGCAGGTCCGGGTCGGCCTTGAACCGGGCGCGGTACGGGTCGTCCGCCGGGTCCGGGGGCCCGTACAGGGCCTTGAGGTCCATGCCGGAGCAGAAGGCCCCGCCCGCGCCGGTGAGGACGACGGAGCGGACGGCGTCGTCCCGGTCGGCCTCCAGCCAGCCGTCGTGCAGCCCGGCCAGCATCGGCAGCGACAGGGCGTTCCTCGCTTCCGGCCGGTTGAGGGTGAGCACCAGCGTGGCGCCGGTGCGTTCGACCGTGAGGTGTTCGGTGCCGCTCATGGGTGGTGGCCCTCCCGTCCCGGTGACCAGAACAGGGTGCAGGAGGCGTGTCCGGGGTACAAGAGTTTTCTGACTTCCCGTCAGATTTCTTGGGCGCCGTCCCTTCCTCCCCGCGGCGCGCGGCGCTCTAATGGGCCCGCGGCCGCCGTTCCCCCGGGCAGGAGGAGACGTGGACTACAACCTCGCCGATCTCTTCGAGTCGGTCGTGGACGCGGTGCCCGGCCGGGAGGCCCTGGTCCACGCGGACCTCCCCGGGAGCGGCGCCGGGCGCCGGATGACGTACGCGGAGCTCGACGCGGCGGCCAACCGGCTGGGGCACCACCTGCGCGACAGCGGGATCCGGCCCGGCGACCACGTCGGGCTGCACCTGTACAACGGCGTCGAGTACCTGCAGGCGTTCTGGGCCTGCCTGAAGATCCGGGCGGTGCCCGTCAACGTCAACTACCGCTACGTCGAGGACGAGCTGGCCTACCTCTACCGCGACGCCGACCTCGTGGCGCTGGTCTTCGACGCGGCCTTCACCGGCCGGGTGGCCGCGGCGCTGCCCCGTACGGAGCTGCTGCGCCACCTCGTGCGCGTCGGCACGCCCCCGGCCGGGGAGCCCGAACCGGCCCTCGCACCCGTCCCCTTCGCGGAGGCCGAGGCGTCGGGGACGCCCCTGCGCGGCTTCGGGCCGCGCTCGGGGGACGACCAGGTGATCATCTACACGGGCGGCACGACGGGCCTGCCCAAGGGCGTGATGTGGCGGCAGGAGGACCTGTTCTTCTCCGGGCTCGGCGGCGGAGCGCCCACGGGCGAGCCGGTGAAGCACCCCCGGGAGCTGGCCGAGCGCGTCGCGGAGGGGGGCGAGGGCCTGGTCTTCTTCCCCACCGCGCCACTGATGCACGGCACGTCCACACTGACCGCGCTCATCGCCTTCGACTACGGCCAGAAGGTCGTGCTGCACCGGAAGTTCGCCCCCGGGGAAGTGCTGCGCACCGTGGAGCAGGAGAAGGTCACCTGCATCTCGCTGGTCGGTGACGCGATGCTGCGCCCCCTGGTGGACGCACTGGCCGGGCCCATGCGGGGCACCGACTGCTCGTCGCTGTTCAGCGTCAGCAGTTCGGGCGCGGTGCTCTCGGCCACCGTGCGGGAGCAGTTCACGGCCCTGCTGCCGCACGTGGCGCTGCTGAACAACTTCGGCTCCTCGGAGTCGGGCTTCAACGGGACCGCGACGGACGGGGCGGACACGGGCGGCGCAGGCGGGGAGGACGCTGCCCGGGGCGGCGCGGGCGGCGGCTTGCGGCTGCGCATCAACGATCGCACGGCCGTCGTCGACCCGGTCACGCACGAACCCGTCGCGCCCGGCGAGGAGGGCCGCGTGGCCCAGCGCCGCCACGTACCGCTCGGCTACTACAACGACCCCGCCCGGACCGAGGCGACGTTCTTCCGGGCCGGCGGCGAACGGTGGGTGCTGCTCGGCGACATGGCGAGAGCCGGTGCGGACGGCGAGATCACCGTCCTGGGGCGGGGCTCGCAGTGCATCAACACCGGCGGCGAGAAGGTGTACCCGGAGGAGGTCGAGCAGGCGCTCAAGGCCCATCCGGACGTGTACGACGTGCTGGTCGCGGGCGTTCCGGACGCGCGGTGGGGGCAGCGCGTGGCCGCCGTCGTCCAGCCGCGCGAGGGGGCGGGCCCCCTGACCCTGGACGGGCTGCAGGCGCACTGCCGGACGCGGCTGGCGGGGTACAAGGTGCCGCGCAGCGTGGTCTTCACGGAGCGGATCCGCAGGTCGCCGAGCGGGAAGGCCGACTACCGGTGGGCGCGGGCGGTCGCGGAGGCCGGCGTCTGACCGGTTCGCCGAACTCGTGCGGGCGGCTTGCGCGGGTGACTCACCTGGCCGGTTCACGTGGCCGGTTACGTGGCCGGTTACGTGGCCGGTTCACGTGACTGATGCAGCACGGCCGATGGTGCACGGTCGCTTCCTCCACAGGGTCCGGCACCCCTCTTGACGCCCGGCGGCGCCTCTGAAAACTTAAGCCCATGCAACGACCGAACGATCGGTTGGTTCCACGGGACGCGGCCGAACGGATGACGCGCGAAGAGCTGACGGCACTGCAGCTGGAGCGGCTGCGGGCCACCTTGCACCACGTCTACGAGAACGTGCCCTTCTACCGGCGCGCGTTCGACTCCGCCGGCATACGGCCCGAGGACTGCCGCACCCTCGCCGACCTCGCCCGCCTCCCGTTCACCACCAAGTCCGATCTCCGGGAGCACTACCCCTTCGGCATGTTCGCCGTGCCCGGCTCCCGGATCCGGCGCCTGCACGCCTCCAGCGGCACCACGGGCACGCCCACCGTGGTGGGCTACACCGACCAGGACCTCGACACCTGGGCCGAGGTCGTCGCCCGCTCCATCCGCGCGGCCGGCGGCCGGCCCGGCGACCGGATCCACGTGGCCTACGGCTACGGGCTGTTCACCGGCGGCCTCGGCGCGCACTACGGCGCCGAGCGGCTCGGCTGCACGGTGATCCCCGCCTCCGGCGGCATGACCGCGCGCCAGGTCCGGCTCATCCAGGACCTGCAGCCCCGGATCATCATGGTCACGCCCACCTACATGCTCACCCTGCTCGACGAATTCGAGCGCCAGGGCGTCGACCCGCGCAGCACGTCCCTGACCACCGGCATCTTCGGCGCCGAGCCCTGGACGGAGGAGATGCGCCGGGAGATCGAGGAGCGCTTCGCCATCGACGCCGTCGACATATACGGCCTCTCGGAGATCATCGGCCCCGGCGTGGCCCAGGAGTGCGCCGAGACCAAGGACGGGCTGCACATCTGGGAGGACCACTTCTACCCCGAGGTCGTCGACCCGGTCACGGGCGAGGTGCTGCCGGAGGGGAGCCACGGCGAGCTGGTCCTCACCTCCCTCACCAAGGAGGCCATGCCCGTCGTCCGCTACCGCACCCGCGACCTCACCCGGCTCCTGCCCGGCACCGCCCGCCCCGCCTTCCGCCGGATGGAGCGGATCACCGGGCGCAGCGACGACATGATCATCCTGCGGGGCGTCAACCTCTTCCCCGCGCAGATCGAGGAGATCGTGCTGCGGACGCCGGGCCTCGCCCCGCACTTCCAGCTGCGTCTTACCCGCGAGGGCCGGATGGACCACCTCACCGTGCGGGCCGAGGCCCGCACGGAGGCGACGCCGGAGCAGCGCGGGGCCGCCTCCGGCGAGGTGGCGCGGCAGGTGAAGGAGGGCATCGGCGTCACGGTGACCGTCGAGGTGGTCGACGGTGGGACGCTGGAACGGTCAGTGGGCAAGCTGAAGCGCATCGTGGACGAGCGGGGAAAGCGGTGAGGGGGGCGGCGCGCGCCGGACCCTGCCCGGCCGGATCCGGGCGGCGACGTCCCGGCGCTCCCCCGGCTGCCGTGTCCCGGCGGCCCGGCGCGGCCGCGGCGCTGTCCGTCCCGGCGCTGTCCGTTGCGGCGCGGTCCCGGTCAACCGCGTGGCACGGTGGCGAACCGTTCCCGGAGCTCCCGCTTCAGCACCTTGCCGGAGGCGTTGCGCGGCAGCTCGTCCACGAAGAGGACGCGCTTGGGCGCCTTGAAGGGGGCGAGCCGCTCCCGGGCGTACGCCGTCAGCTCCTCCTCGGTCACGCCGCCGCGCGCGACGACCACGGCGGTGACCGCCTCGATCCAGCGGGGGTCGGGCAGGCCGATGACGGCGGCCTCGGAGACGGCCGGGTGACCGTAGAGCACGTCCTCGACCTGGCGGGAGGCGACCAGCACGCCACCGGAGTTGATGACGTCCTTCAGCCGGTCCACGACGGTGAGGTAGCCCTCGGCGTCCCGGACGGCCATGTCGCCGGAGTGGAACCAGCCGTCCCGGAAGGCCTCCTCGGTCTCCTCGGGCTTGCCCCAGTAGCCCTGGCACAGCTGCGGGGAGCGGTAGACGACCTCGCCGGGCGTGCCGTCGGGCACGTCGGCGCCCCTCCCGTCCACGACGCGCGCCTCGACGAACAGCACCGGCCGGCCGCAGGAGTCCATCCGCCCCTCGTGCTCCTCGGGGCGCAGCACGGTGGCCAGCGGCCCGATCTCGCTCTGCCCGAAGCAGTTGTAGAACGCGAGGCGGGGCAGGCGCGTGCGCAGGCGCTCCAGGACCGGCACGGGCATCACGGAGGCGCCGTAGTACGCCTTGCGCAGCGCCGACAGGTCCCGGGAGGCGAAACCGGGGTGGCCGGCGAGTGCGATCCAGACGGTCGGCGGGGCGAAGAAGCTGTCGGCCCGCCCGGCCTCCACCAGTTCGAGGACGCGGTCCGGGTCCGGCGCGTCGATGAGGGTGTTCTCCGCGCCCACCGCCAGGAAGGGCAGCAGGAACACGTGCATCTGCGCCGAGTGGTAGAGCGGGAGGGCGTGCAGCGGCCGGTCGGTCTCCCTGAGGTCCAGGGCGGTGATCGCGCTCAGGTAGGCGTGCACGAGCGCACCGTGCGTCATCATCGCGCCCTTGGGCTGCGCGGTGGTGCCGGAGGTGTAGAGCAGCTGCACGAGATCGCCCTGCTCCGGGCCGCCGGCGGTCAGGGTGGCGACGCCCGGGCGCCGGTGCTGCGCCGCGCGTTCCAGCAGGGATCCGGTGGCGTCGCGCAGCGGCAGGGCGGGGACGGAAGCGGGCAGCCGGTGGGCCAGGTGCGGGTCGGTGAGCACCAGCGCGCTGCCCGACTGCTCCAGGATGTAGCCCAGTTCGTCACCGGTGAGGTGGTGGTTGACGGGGACGTGCACCAGACCGGCGCGGGCGCAGGCCAGGAAGCCGATCAGATAGGCGTCGGAGTTGTGGCCGTAGGCGGCGACGCGATCACCGTCGCGCAGCCCGCCGTCGCGCAGGGCGGCGGCGGCACCCGTCACGGCCTCGTCCAGCTCGCGGTACGTCCAGGCGCGCTCCCCGTACCGCAGCGCCGTCCGCTCCGGCACGCGCCGGGCCGTGCGCCGCAGCATGCCGTCCACCGTGCTGTCCCGGACTCCCGTCATGCCCGGATCCTGGGTCCCGCGCGCACCGCGGTCAAGGGGGCACGACGGCGAGCGGGCGGGGACGGGCACGGGCGCACACTCGGGAACGGGCTGCGGGCGGGCCGCGTCCGGGGTCAACTCCCCGCCCTCCACGGGCGTCCTATCCCCAGCAGGCGACTTCTCGTCCCTCCGTACCCATGGGAGCCACGTTGCCCTTACGTCATCGCATGAGAGCCCTGGCCGGCCTCGGCCTGACGGTGCTGACCTGCGCCGCCGTGCTGCCGGGCGAGGCCGCGGCCGCCGGCGCGCCCGCCCGCGCCGAGCACGCCAAGGGGGGCGGCCTGTCGGCCGTCGTCCGCTACACCGAGTACGGCGTCCCGCACATCGTCGCGAAGGACTACGCGAACCTCGGCTTCGGCACCGGCTGGGCCCAGGCCGCGGACCAGGTGTGCGTCCTCGC
The DNA here is from genome assembly GCF_036961605.1 of Streptomyces sp. KLMMK. NCBI lineage: Bacteria > Bacillati > Actinomycetota > Actinomycetes > Kitasatosporales > Streptomycetaceae > Streptomyces > Streptomyces sp. KLMMK. The sequence continues at coordinate 6,253 of NZ_JBAMDC010000082.1, read as the reverse complement.
CGACGGGTTCCTCACCCTGCGCGGCGAGCGCTCGGCCCGCTTCGGCCCCGACGCCAAGCCCGACGGATCGCTGTCGTCCGCCACCACCAACCTCTCCAGCGACCTGTTCTTCCGCGGCCTGAACGAAGCGAAGACCGTCGACAGGATCCTCGACTCGCCCGCCCCCGCCGGACCCACGCGGCAGGCCAAGGAGCTGATGCGCGGCTGGGCCGCGGGCTACAACGCCTGGCTGGCGCAGAACCGCATCACCGACCCGGCCTGCCGCGGCGCCGACTGGGTCACGCCGGTGACGGCCCTGGACGTGGCCCGCCGCGGCTACGCCATCACCGTCCTCGGCGGCCAGGGCATGGCTGCCGACGGCATCGCCGGCGCCGCACAGCCGGGCGCGGCGCCCCGTTCGGCCAAGGCGCCGGCGAACCCCGCCGAAGCGGCCCGCAAGGTCTTCGGCGAGCAGCGCAGGAACGCCGGCATGGGCTCGAACGCGGTCGCCTTCGCGGGCTCCACCGCCGCGAACGGGCGCGGCCTGCTGCTCGGCAACCCCCACTACCCCTGGCAGGGCGGCCGCCGCTTCTGGCAGTCGCAGCAGACCATCCCCGGCGAGCTCAACGTCTCCGGCGGCTCGCTGCTCGGCATGCCCGTCGTGGAGATCGGCTTCAACGAACGCATCGCCTGGAGCCACACGGTGGCCACCGGCGTGCCGACCAACCTGTACGAGCTGAAGACCGTCCCCGGTGACACCCACGCCTACCTCGTGGACGGCAAGCCCGAGCGGATGACCGAGCGCACGGTCACCGTGCCGGTCCGCGGCAAGGACGGCAGCACCTCACGGGTCACCCGCAGCCAGTGGTGGACGCGCTACGGGCCGGTGGTCACCTCGATCGACGACCTCCCCCTGCCCTGGGCCGACGGCAAGGCCTACGCCCTGACCGACCCCAACGCCGAGAGCCTGCGCTTCACCGACGCCTCGCTCGCCCTGGCCAAGTCCCGCAGCGTGCGCGGCGTCCAGGACGCCCTGCGCCGCACGCAGGGCCTGCCGTGGGTGAACACGATCGCCGCGGACTCCGGGGGGCACAGCCTCTACACCCAGGCTCAGGTCCTGCCCCGGGTCACCGACGAGCTCGCCGGGCGCTGCTCGACCGCCCTCGGCCGGCAGACGTTCCCGGCCGCGGGCCTGGCCGTCCTGGACGGCTCCCGCGGCGACTGCGCGCTGGGGCGCGACGCCGACGCCGTCCAGCCGGGCATCTTCGGCCCCTCCGCGATGCCGGCGCTGGTCGACGCCCCGTACGCCGAGAACTCCAACGACAGCCCCTGGCTGGCCAACGCGGACCGCCCGCTCACCGGCTACCCGAGGATCTTCGGCGACGTCTCCACCGCCCGTTCGCTGCGCACGCGCGGCGCGGTCGAGGACGTGTCCGCCATGGCGAAGCGCGGCGGGCTGACCGTGGCGGACCTGGAGCGGCAGCAGTTCGCGAACCGCGCCCCCGCGGGGGCCCTGGCCGCGGCCGACGCGGCGAAGGCCTGCGCCGCGCTGCCGGGCGGCACGGCGACGGGCAGCGACGGCAAGCCCGTCGACGTCTCCGCGGCCTGCGGAGTGCTGGCCCGCTGGGACCGGACGGTGCGTACGGACAGCAAGGGCGCGGTCCTCTTCGACCGCTTCTGGCGCAGGCTCGTGCGCTCCGCTCCGCAGGCCGAGCTGTGGCGCGTGCCCTTCTCCCCCGCCTCCCCCGTGACCACGCCGAACACGCTCAACACGGCGTCCCCCGCGGTCGGCCGGGCCCTCGCCGACGCGGTCGCCGAGCTGCGCGGGGCGGGCATCGCCCTGGACGCGCCCCTGGGCGAGCACCAGTTCGTCGAGCGCAACGGCAAGCGCATCCCCATCGCGGGCGGCGCCGACGCGCTGGGCATCTGGAACATGATCGAGTCGGCGCCGTGGGACTCCGCCCGCGGCGGCTACTCCGAGGTGCGGCACGGCTCCAGCTACATCCAGGCCGTCGGCTTCGACGGCGGCCCCTGCCCGGCGGCCCGCACCCTCCTGACGTACGGGCAGTCCTCCGACCCCACCTCTCCGCACTACGCGGACCAGACGCGGCTGTTCTCGGCCGGCCGCATGGTCACGGCCCGCTTCTGCGAGAAGGACATCCTGTCCTCGCCGCAGCTGCGGGTGGTGCGCGTGGGCGAACGCTGACGGCCCGCACCCGCGGACCGGGCCGGGCGCCGCTCACACCGAGCGGCCCCGGCCCTTCCAGTGGGGCTCCCGCAGGCGGCGTTTGTAGAGCTTGCCGTTGGGGTCGCGGGGCATGGCGGCGATGAACTCGACGGCCCTGGGGCGCTTGTAGCCCGCCAGCGCCCCGGCGCAGTGCGCGAGGATGTCCGCCGCCAGCGGGGCGCCCGGTGCGTGCCCCTCGGCCGGTTCGACGACCGCGCGCACCTCCTCGCCCCAGTCGTCGTGCGGCACGCCGAAGACGGCGGCGTCGGCGACGCCCGGGTGGGCGAGGAGCACGGACTCGATCTCCGCGGGGTAGATGTTGACACCCCCGGAGATGATGAGGTCGATCTTGCGGTCGCGCAGGAAGAGGTAGCCGTCCTCGTCGAGGCGGCCGAGGTCGCCGACGGTGAAGAAGTCGCCGATGCGGCTGTCGCGGGTCTTGCCGGCGTCCTTGTGGTACGCGAAGCCGCCGGTGGTCATCTTCATGTAGACGGTGCCGAGCCGGCCGGCCGGGAGGCGGTTGCCGTCGTCGTCGAAGACGGCGAGCTCGCTGATGGGCCACGCCTTGCCGACGGTGCCGGGCTTCTTCAGCCAGTCCTCGGCGGTGGCGAAGGCGCCGCCGCCCTCGCTGGCCGCGTAGTACTCCTCGATGCAGCCGCCCCACCAGTCGATCATCGCCCGCTTGACGTGCTCGGGGCAGGGCGCGGCGCCGTGCACGGCGTGGCGCATGGACGAGACGTCGTAGCGGGCCCGGACGTCCTCCGGCAGCGCGAGCAGCCGCTGGAACTGGGTGGGGACCATGTGCGTGTGCGTGCACCGGTGCGTCTCGATCAGGCGCAGCATCTCCTCGGGCGTCCACTTGTCCATCACCACCAGCCGGTGGCCGATGTGCAGGGACGCGGCCGCGAACTGCAGAACGGCCGTGTGGTAGAGCGGCGAGCACACCAGGTGGGTGTTGCCGTCGAACGGCCGGATGCCGAAGATGCCCAGGAACCCGCCGAGATGGCCCTCCTCGGGCGGCTTGCCGGTGAGCGGGCGGCGGATGCCGCGCGGCCGCCCGGTCGTACCGGAGGTGTAGTTCATGACCCAGCCGAGGGTGCGGTCGGCGGGCGGGCTGTCCGGGCGGCGGTCGAGGAGGGCGGAGTACGGGCGGAAACCGGCGATGTCCCCGACGGCGTAGCGCCGTGCGGCGGGCAGCGCGGCCTCGTCGGCGGCCGCCGTGGCCGTGGCGGCGAACCGCTCGTGGGCGATGAGGACCTTGGCCTCGCTGTCGGCGACGATCCAGGCGATCTCCGGCCCGACGAGGTGGTGGTTGACCGGCACCAGGTAGAGGCCGGCCTGGGTGGCGGCGAGGTGGGCGGTGAGGAGCTCGGCGCCGTTGGGGAGGACGACGGCGAAGGCGTCGCCGCTGCGGAGCCCCGCGGCGCGCAGCCCGTGGACGAGGCGGTTGGCGGCGCCGTGCAGGCGTCCGGCGGTCCACGTGCCGCCGGCCGGGTCGACCAGGACGACGCGGTCGGGCTCGGCGGCAGCCTGTGCCCAGAACCCGTTGGGCGGTTGGGGTGGCATGGGGCCTCCTTCGGGTCGGAGGTGAACGGCGCGGACAGGGTGCACGGCGGGCTGCCTACGCGGCCGGGCCGGACGCACGGCGTGGACGCGTGGACTGCGTGGACGGCGTACGCGACCTGGGCGGTCAGTCCGGTGCCTTCGCGGCCGGTCCTGCCCGCCCCGCAGAGGCACTCGTCCCCGCAGGGACACCCGTCCCCGCCGCGATGCGGCCCAGCCGCGCGACGGCCCGGTCGAAGTCCCTCGTCAGATCGTCGAAGACGGCCTGTACGCCGCGTCGGCTGTTCATACTGCCCACGATCTGGCCCACCGGCGTGCCCAGCAGCGGCGCGGCCTCGTACTTCTGGATGCGGGTCAGGGCCTCGGCGACGAGGAGGCCCTGCAGGGGCATGGGGAGGGGGCCGGGGCCGGACGGGTCGTCCCAGGCCTCGGTCCAGGCCGTCCGCAGCTGGCGGGCGGGTTTTCCGGACAGGGCGCGGGAGCGCACGGTGTCGCCGGAGCCCGCGGCGAGGAGCTTGGCGGTCAGGGCCTGCGAGCCCAGGTCGGCCTCCTCGGTGGTGAGCCAGAGGGAGCCGATCCACACGCCCTGCGCGCCGAGGGCGAGCCCGGCGGCGATCTGCTCGCCGGAGCCGATGCCCCCGGCGGCCAGGACGGGCAGCGGGCCGACGGCGCGGACGATCTCCGGGGTGAGGACCATGGTGGCGATCTCGCCGGTGTGGCCGCCGGCCTCGTAGCCCTGGGCGACGACGACGTCGATTCCGGCGTCGGCGTGCCGGGTGGCGTGCCGGGCGCTGCCGGCGAGTGCGGCGACGAGGGTGCCGTGGTCGTGGGCGCGCTGCACGACGTCGGCGGGAGGCGGTCCGAGGGCGTTGGCGAGCAGGGCGAGCGGGTGGTCGAAGGCGGCGTCGAGCTGGGCGCGGGCGACATCCTCCAGCCAGCCGGTGATGCGCCAGCCCCGCCGGTCCCCGGCGGCGAGCTCGGGGACGCCGTGCCGGGCGAGGAGCTCCCGGACGAAGCGGCGGTGCCCGTCGGGGATCATCGCTTCGACGTCGGCCTCGGTGACCCCCTCGGCCCGTCCGGCGGGCATGACGACGTCGAGCCCGTACGGCCTGCCGCCGGTGTGCGCGTCCATCCAGTCGAGGTCCCGGGCGAGCGCTCCGGGGTCGGTGTAGCGGACGGCGCCGAGGACGCCGAGCCCTCCGGCCCGGGAGATCGCCGCGGCGACCGCGGGGAAGGGCGTGAAACCGAAGACGGCGTGCTCGATGCCCAGCCGCTGGCTCAGCTCGGTCTGCATGGGCGGCAGGATGCCGCAGGAGGCCGGGCGAGGGAAGAGGTTTTCTGACGCATCGTCAGACAGGAGTGACCGTCGGGCACGGGACGGGGCCGGCTACCGGTGCAGCGGCCGGCCCCGCGTCTGCCCGACCCGCCGGACCGCCGCGACCTGGCGGTAGAGCTCCACCGCCTCGGTGGAGCGGCCGAGCTGTTCGAGGCAGTGCGCCTCGTCGTTGCGGCTGGTGAGGGCGTCCGGGTGGTCGGCGCCCAGCACCCGCTGCCGGGCCTGCGCGACCTCGCGGTAGACGGCGAGGGCCTCGGTCCAGCGGCCCAGCCAGCCGAGCCCGACCGCGATCTCGCGCCGGCTCACCAGCGTCTCGGGGTGGTCGGCGCCCAGCACGCGCTCGCGGACCGCGCCGACGTCGCGGGCCTCGGCCAGGGCCTCCTCCCAGCGGCCGAGGCGGCCGAGGTTGACGCCCAGGCAGTGCCGGGCGCGCAGGGTGTCGGGGTCCTCGGCCCCCTGGGCCCGGGTGCGCTCGTCGACCAGATCGCGGAACAGCCCCAGGGCCTCCGCGCTGCGCTGGAGGCGGCCGAGGCAGATGCCGGTCTCGTAGCGGGCGGCGAGCGTGTCGGGGTGGCCGGCCCCCAGCACCCGCTGCCGCGCGACGGCCACTTCGCGGTAGGTCTGCAGCGCCTCGGTCCAGCGGCCCAGCTGGCCGAGGGCGTAGCCGACCTCGTAGCGGCTGACGAGCGTGTCCGGGTGGGCGGGGCCGAGGACCCGCGAGCGGGTGACCGCGACCTCGCACGCCATGCGGTACGACTCCTCCAGCCGGCCCAGGCGGCCCAGGTTGAAGGCCAGGTTGTGGCGGCAGCGCAGGGTGTCGGGGTGGTCGGTGCCCACGGTCCGCTCGCGCGCGGCGAGCACGGCGGCGTACACGTCGTGGGCCTCGAAGTGCCGGCCGAGCTGCCCGAGGACGTACGCCGTCTCCTGGCGCGCGGCGAGCGTCGCGGGGTGGTCGGCCCCCAGGACGCGCTCGCGCCCGGACGCGGCGCGGGCGTACTCGCGCAGCGCCTCGCCGGGCCGCCCCTGCATGCTGAGGGCGAAGGCGGCCTCGTAGCGGCTGGTGAGCGTGTCGGGGTGGTCGGGGCCCTGCAGGCGTTCGCGGTCGGCGGCGACGGCCGCGTGCGCGCGCCCGGCCTCCTCCCAGCGGC
>NZ_JBAMDC010000081.1:0-21647 GCF_036961605.1 Streptomyces sp. KLMMK | reverse complement strand
CTGCCCGCGGGACCGGCTCCGCGGACGGACGGGCCGGCCGGGGCCGGTGGGACGTACGAGGTGGCACTGACCGGCGGCCTCCTCCGTATGGGCACTCCCCTGCTCATACCCCTGTTCGAAGAGTTGCAAATGCAACTTCCCCATGCGCGACGAGTCGCGGCGGCGGGGGAGCCTCTGGACGGCGCGTTGTGCGTGGCGGAGGCCCTGCTGACGGGCGATCTGCTGCTGCCGGCCGACCCTCCGATGCTCCGGGTCGTTTGCTGAACGCTTCTGCGATGAGCGTATTTATGGGCGAATAAATCCGGACAGACGTCACGGAGACGCCCCCACCCGAACGGCCCAGCGCCTTGAACGACTAACATGCGGCGCCATGAGCTCCCCCACAGGGCCCGCGCCTGGCCTGCCTGTACGAATGCCGCGACCCCGTCAGCCCGGACGGCACCGGCGGCCGGAGCCGGCGGCCGCCCCCGTCGGCGCGCCGCCGCTGGTTCTCGCCGTTCCGGGGCTCCCCGACACCGAGACGCGCTCCCTCGCCGAGGAGATCCTCAGCATCGCGCGCTCCGAGCTTCCGGGCCTCGACGCGCGCATCGGCTACGTGGACGCCGACGGGACCGCCGAGGGCTATCCCTCCCTGGAGGCCGTCCTCGCCTACGCCGCCGCTCAGCGCGCCGCTCGCGCGAGCGAAGCCCGCGAAGCCGGTGCCGAGGACGGTGCCGCCGGCGCCTGGGACCAGTGGCCCCCGGCCATCGTGGTGCCGCTCCTGGCCGGTCCGGACAACTCTCTCCTGCGCCGGGTCCGCCAGTCCGTGATGAGCAGCGGCAGCGCCGCCGAGCTCACCGACGCGCTCGGCCCGCACCCGCTCCTCGCCGAGGCCCTGCACGTGCGCCTGTCGGAGGCCGGCCTGGCCCGCGCCGACCGCGCCCGACTGTTCACAGTTGCAACGGCCGCGGACGGGATCATCCTGGCGACGGTCGGTGGCGAGGAGGCCGTGCAGGCCGCCGGGATCAGCGGCATGCTGCTCTCCGCCCGCCTCGCCGTGCCGGTCCTCGCGGCCGCGCTGGACATCGAGGGCGACATCGCCCGGGCCGCCGACCAGCTGCGCGGCTCCGGCTCGCGGAACCTGGCGCTCGCCCCGGGCCTGATCGGCCCGGAGATCGCCGAGGGCCTCGCGGACGCCGCCGCCAAGGAGGCCGACTGCGCCGCCGCCGCGCCGCTCGGCGCCTACCCGGCGATCGGCAAGCTCGTCCTGGCCAAGTACGCGGAGGTCCTGGGCATATCCCTGCAGCCCCAGGGCGTTCCGGCGCACTGACGCGTACGACCGGCGGGGCCGGGCGATCGGACCGTGCCGTGACCGTCTGACCTTCGGCCCGCCCGCTCCACCTTTGTTCTCTGTTTCCCGGAAGAGGGGCTCCCGCGACGCGGGGCCCCTCTTCGGTCGTTCCGGGCCCGTCCGGCCGCTGCCGCCGCGCGCCCGCCACCAGCCCGGGCGAGGGCCCCGCCGCCGCCTCAGGCGAAGATCACGCAGGACGCCGCCGGCACGGCGACCGAGCCCGCGAGCCGCGGCGTCCCGGTCTCCGGATCCACGGCGAACCAGGTGACGTCACCGGACCGCTCGTTGGCCGCGTAGAGGTGGCGGCCGGACGGGTGCAGCGTCAGGTCCCGCGGCCAGACGCCTCCGCAGCCGACGACCTCGGGGAGCCCGACGATGTCCCCGGACGCGTCGAGGGCCAGTGTCGAGATGCTGTCGTGGCCGCGGTTGGCCGTCCACAGGAACCGCCCGTCGGCGGAGACCACCGGTGCGGAGGGGTAGGTCCGCACGCCCTCGCCCGGGGGCAGGACCCGCGTCTCGCCGAGCGGTTCGAGCACCCCCTCCGCACGGTCCCAGCGGCAGACCGTGACGCTCGGGACCAGCTCGTTCAGCACGTAGACGCGGTCGGTCACCGGGGAGAAGGCGAGGTGCCGGGGCCCCGTGCCGGGCCGCAGGCGCGTCTCCCCTTGGCGGCGCGGCAGGCCGGTCACCGGGTCGAGGGCGTACGTCCACACGGAGTCCGTGCCGAGGTCGACGGCCAGGAGCCTGGCGCCCGAGGGGTCGGGAACGACGGCGTGGGCGTGCGGGCCCTTCTGCCGGTCGGGGTCCGGGCCGCCGCCCCGGTGGGCCATGATCGCGGCCGGGGCGCCCGGCCCGCCGCCCCTGCGGACCGGAAGGGCGCTGACGCTGCCCGATCCGTAGTTGGCGGTGAACAGGTGGCTGCCGGTGACGGCCAGGTGCGTGGGGCCGTCACCGCGTACGGACACCGGCGGTCCGAGCGGCTCGGGCCGTACGGGATCGGCCAGGGAGAACGCCGCGGCGGCACCCTCGTCGGTCTCGCTCACCGCGTACAGCACGTCGGCCCCCGGTGAGAGGGCGAGGAAGGAGGGGTTCGGCACGGCGTCCGTGGAGCCCAGGAGCGTCAGCGCGCCCGTGCCGGGATCGGTCCGCGCGACCGTAATCCCCCGGCCGCCGGCCTCCGTGAACGACCCGATGTATGCGAGGTGCCCCCGCCCGCCGAGCCGCCCGGCCTCCCCGGCGTGCGCGCTCTCCCCGGCCCCCCGGGCCCGCCCGAGGTGTCCGCCGCCGTCCGCCATGCCGTCCTCCCCGCCCCGAACCCTGTGCTCCCGACGCTACACGGCGGTACCGGCCCGCCCCAGGTCAGGCCTCTGCGGGGCACTCAGCGCCGCCGCGGGCACCCGTGGGCCCCGGCCCCGGCACGGCCGGTACGGGGGACACGGGAGGATCGCACCGCGCTGCCGACGGGGCGGGCAGGCCGGTCCGGGCGGCGTGGCAGGTGACGCAGAGGATCTGCCGGGCCGGGGTGGAGCCGTGGGAGACGCCCAAGCCGTTCGTGCGGTGCAGCACCGGGCGGGTCATGCGCAGGTGGCCGGGGCAGAGGCCGGAGTTGCAGCCGTGGCAGACGGCGACCGCAGGGGTGTCGGCGCCCTCGGCGGCGTGGCAGTCGTAGCAGTTCACAGGAATTCTCCTTCAGGTTCGGACGGCTCCGCCCCGCGGAGGAAGGCGACGGTTCCTCAGCGCACCAGGCAGCCGCGGTCCGCACCGCTGTCGGCGTACCCGATGCGGCAGCACGCGGCGACGAACCGCGAGGCCAGCTCCTGGTCCTGGTCGTAGCGCCAGACCACGGCGATGTCTGTGCGGGGCTCGGGCAGTCCCAGCGGACGCACGCGCAGGTCGGCGCTGAGGCTCATCCATTCGGCGATGCCGCGGTCCATGTAGGACACGCCGGCGCCCGAGGCCACGGCCGCGGCCACGTTGATGTAGTCGGGCTCCTCCCAGGCGACCTGCGGGGACCGCTCATGGCTGACGAAGTCCAGGACCTTGTCGTAGAGCCCGGGGGCGAGCGAGCGGGGCCACATGATGAGGGGAAGCTCCTCTGCGGGCTGTTCCTCCGCGATGCGGTCGGCGGCGCCGCCTCCCGGGAGGAGCTTGACCAGTTCCGCGTCCCCCACCACCGACATCCGCAGGTCGTCCGCTTCGATGGGCGGCCTGACGAACGCGAAGTCGGCCTGTCCGGCGCGCACCAGATTGATGTTCCGTTCCGACCAGCCGGATTCGACGGAGACCGGGACGGCATTGCGCTCGCGGAACTCCGCGACCATCTCCCGCTGGCGCAGGGCGTGTCCGGAGCGGCTGAAGACGACCCGTATCGGACGCCGGCTCTCCGCGGCCGCCTGCTGGATCCGCGCCTTGATCGAGTACGTGCACTGCAGGAGCCGCGGCGCCTCCTCCTGAAGTGCCTTGCCCGACGCGGTCAGTGCGATCCGCCGGCTGCCGCGGCTGAGCAGTTCGGCGCCCAGCTCCTTCTCCAGCACCTTCATCTGGTGCGAGAGGGTGGGCTGGCTCACCCCGCAGCGCCGGGCCGCCCTCCCCAGATGGAGCTCGTCGGCCACCGCGACGAAATACTCCAGGCGGCGCAGCAGACCGGAGAGGCTCAGTAAAGGCTCCTCGTCACCCCGCACGCACACGACCTCCCGCCTGAACTGGGCTTTGCCATACGAAAGTTGTTTTCCGGGTGCTTCACGAGTGTAGCAACCGTGATCCAAGCGAGGTCAACAACGCCGCAGCAGATACAGGTGGTTGACGGGCGGGGTCCGGCCGGAGCCGGCACGGATCATCTATCAGCCCATACCGGGCGCTTTCCCTGCCTCGATCCGCCCCCGGCCCACCCCCTCCCTGTGACCCACGCCACTCACAGGGCCCCGGAAAGACGTCCCGCCTGCCCTCTTAGCAATCATCTATTTGATCTATAGAGCGGTTTTATTGGACCGTTCGCGGAACGCGTGGAACTGTCGCCCTACATTGATCAACCGCCCCCCGGACAGCAGGAGGTAGGATGATCAGCGAGCTGATCAGCAAGGACGACCGATTCCAGGAGATCCTGGAACGCCTGAACCGCAAATCGGTCGAGGACTACTACAACCCCTACCGGATGTTCGACTGGCCGGATTCCCTGCCGGAGAACCGGTGGTGGATGAGTCCCGAACTCACGACCACCTACGGCACCGACGTCGCTCCCGAACTCGACCAGGAACAGCTTTACCGCCTGTCCCGGTACGAGAGCATCAATTTCTACAGCCTCAATGTGGACGGAATCCGCGAGCTCATCGTCGAGGTGACCAGGCGCATCCACACCCGGGGCTTCGAGATTCCGTCGGAGTTCTTTCACCACTTCATCGGCGAAGAGAACGAGCACATGTGGTTCTTCGCCGAGTTCTGCCTGCGCTACGGCAAGAAGATCTACCGGCAGCTGGAACCGGCCGGTCAGGGAAATGACTGGTCCGACGAGGCCGCCAGCTTCCTGGTGTTCGTCCGCATCCTCCTCTTCGAGGAACTGGTCGACCACTTCAACAGCACGATGGCGGCCGACGAGCGGTTGCACGACACCATCCGTGCGGTCAACCGCATTCACCACCAGGACGAGTCCCGCCACATCGCCTTCGGCCGCGAACTGGTCTCCCTGCTCTTCAAGGACCTGCAGGCCAAGGCCTCGGAAGAGGAACTCCGCCAGGTACGGGAGTATCTCAAGCGCTACCTGAACTACAGCTTCGAATCGCTGTTCAACCCGCAGGTCTACCGGGACGCGGGAATTCCGGAGCCGTTCGCCGTCCGACGGCGCCTGCTGGCCTCTCCGCGCAGCGCGGAGTTCCAGCAGCAGGTGTTCCGCAAGCCCCTGAACTATCTGGTCAAGACCGGGATTCTGCAGGACCGGGACCTGAGCGTCTCCCGGGCGTCGGTGGGACAGGGGGAGGCGTGACCGCGACGATCTCGACGGCCCAGGGCGGTGCCCTCACCATCCTCGGCCCCGACCAGACCGACCTGCTGCGCGATCTGGACCGCACCATCACCCGCTGGGCCGACGAGGCCGGCGCGCGGGAGATCATGCCGCCGCCCGTCTATCCGCTCAGCGACCTGGAGAAGTTCGACGTCTACGAGAACTTCCCGCACCTGCAGTTCGTCGGCGGTCCGCTGGACGTGACCGGCGCCCCGCCGGCACCGGTGGAGGGCTCCTTCGCCAGCGGCGACGTCCGCCCCTCGTTCCTGGGCCTGCCGCACTCCAGCTGCTACGGCGCCTACCTCTACTTCGAGGGCCGGCCGGTGGCCCCCGAGACCACCATCACCCTGATCAACCGGTGCTTCCGCAACGAGGAGAAGTACGAAGGGCTGCGGCGGCTGCTCAGCTTCCAGATGCGGGAGATCGTGGCCCTCGGCTCCTTCGAGCACACCCAGCAGGTCATCGCCCGCTTCACCGACCGGATCGAGGAGTTCGCGAAGAACCTTGGCCTGGAGCTGACCAAGGAGGCGGCCACGGACCCGTTCTTCGAGCGCGACAGCGGCCGTGCCCTCCTGCAGCGGCTCAGCCCGGTCAAGCACGAGTTCCAGGCCGACGGCCTGGCCATCGCGTCGGTCAACACCCACCGCAACTTCTTCGGGGAGCGGTGCCGCATCACGGTCGACGGCACGGGCGAGCACGCCTTCACGGGCTGCGTCGCCTTCGGCCTCGAACGGTGGCTCGCGGTGCTGAGCGACCGGTTCGACGGCGATCTGCAGCGCGCCCGCGCGGTCGTCAACGCCGCGGCCTCGTGAGCGGAACCGCGATCCGGGTCGGGGTGGACCTCGTCCCCCTGTCCCGCGTACGGACCATGGCCGACGCCGACGACGGCCGGCTGCTGTACCGGATGCTCACCCCCGCGGAAGCGGAGCTGAGCCGGTTCGCCTCCGGATGGGACGTCCACGGAGTGGCCGGCCGGCTCGCGGCCAAGGAGGCGGTCTTCAAGCTCCTCCACGTCACCGGCCAACCGCTTCCCTGGCAGTCCATCGAGGTGCTGAAGGGCCCCGGCGAATGGCCCAGCGTCCGCCTCACCGGACCGGCGGGCCGATGGGCCGCCGACGCCGGCATCGAGGCGATCGACATCAGCATCTCCCACGAAGAACAGTTCGCCGTCGCCGTCGCGGCCGGCGCGACGGGACGCCCCCCACTAGAGGAGGAATTCCATGCCCAGCAAGACCTCGTCCAACGTTGACGCCGTGCGCAACTGGCTGCTGGCCAAGCACCCCGAGCGCACCTCCATCGCCCCGGACGAGGACCTCATCGGCTCCCGCCTCGTCGACTCCCTCTCCTTCGTCGAGTTCGTCCTGACGGTCGAGGAGGCCAGCGGGAAGGAGATCGACCACGAGGCCATCGACCTCGCCGACTTCCGCACGCTGGAGGCCATCGAGCGGAAGTACTTCTGATGGCTCGCTTCCTCCACGCAGAGGACTACGAGACCGGGACGCGCCACGACCTCGGGACGCACAAGGTGACGGCCGAGGAGATCACCGCCTTCGGCCGCACCTACGACCCGCAGCCGTACCACGTCGACGAGGAGGCGGGACGCGCCTCCGCCTTCGGCGGCCTGATCGCCAGCGGGTGGAACACCGCGGCGATCTGGATGCGCCTGTACGTGACGACGCTGCTGCCCGACGCCGCGGCCGCGGGCACGGTCGAGGGCTCGCCCGGAGTGGACGAAGTGCGCTTCCTGCACCCGGTCCGGCCGGGGGACGTGCTGAACGGCACGTGCGAGATCCTCGGCTCCCTCCCCTCCCTCTCCGCGCCCGACTTCCGCATCGTCCGCAACCGCGGGCGCCTGGTGAACGCGGACGGGACCGAAGTCCTGACGCTGATCCTGAACGCCCGGTTCCGGTGCCGTCCCAAGAACTCCTGAACCAGACCATTCCGAGAACGGAGCCTGTCATGGAGACCGTGTCCTACACGTCGCAGTGGACTGCGGCTGCCCGCGCCCTGGAGAGCGAGCGGAGCGACGCGCTGTTCAACGACCCGCTGGCCCGGGCGCTCGCCGCGCCGCGCGGATTCGAGCTGCTCGACCACTACGGCGGCGGCGGCCTCGTCGAGTTCGTGGCCGTCCGCACCCGCTACCTCGACGACGCCATCAACGATCTCGTGGGCAGCGGCATCCGGCAGGTCGTGCTGATCGCGGCCGGCATGGACACGCGTGCCTACCGGCTGAGCCTCCCGGACGACGTCACCGTGTTCGAGGTCGACCACCAGGCGCTGATCGACGAGAAGGAGAAGCGCCTCGCACAGCTCGGCTCCCCGGCGCCGACCGTCAAGCTCCAGCGCGTCGGGGCGGACCTGGCGGGCGACTGGTCGGCTTCGCTGCGGGCCGCCGGCTTCGACCCCTCCCTGCCCACGCTGTGGATCCCCGAGGCCCTGCTGTTCTTCCTGACCGAGGAGCAGTCCGCCACGCTGATGCGCACCTTCGCGGCCAACTCCGCCCCGGGCAGCTGGGTGTCGGTGGACATCCTGAGCAGGACGCTGCTGCGCAGCCCCGCCACCCAGATCTTCCTGTCCTCCCTCAACGAGGACGGCATCCCCTGGCTCTTCGGGACCGACGAGCCCGAGGAGTTCATGGCCGGCACCGGCTGGACCGTACGGGAGCTCAAGGAGCCCGGCGAGCCCGGTGCGGGCGAGGGCCGCTGGCCCTACGCCGTGCAGCCCCGCGAGGTCAAGGGAGTGCCGCGCAACTGGCTGCTCCGCGCGGAACTCGCCTAGTCACGGCCCCGGCGCCGAGCGGCACAGCCCCCACGGGCTGTGCCGCTCAGGGGCGTTGTGCCGACGTCCGCCGCACAGACCAACCGCCAACCGAAGGGAACGTGCCATGACCGACAGTCGTCCCGTGACGACCACGGACAGCGGTATCCCGGTACCGAGCGACGAGTTCTCCCAGTCCGTGGGGGCCGACGGCCCGCTGCTGCTGCAGGACCACTACCTGATCCAGAAGCTCGCGCACTTCGACCGCGAGCGCGTGCCCGAGCGGGTCGTGCACGCCAAGGGCGGCGGCGCGTACGGAGTCCTGGAGATCACCGAGGACGTCAGCCAGTACACCAAGGCCGACGTGTTCCGCCGCGGCAAGCGCACGGACCTGTTCCTGCGCTTCTCGACGGTGGCCGGCGAGCTCGGCTTCGCGGACACGGCCCGCGACCCGCGCGGCTTCGCGGTGAAGCTGTACACCGAAGAGGGCAATTACGACATCGTCGGGAACAACACGCCGATCTTCTTCATCCGCGACCCGCAGAAGTTCCCGGACTTCATCCACTCGCAGAAGCGGCGCGCCGACAACCACCTGCACGACAACAACATGCAGTGGGACTTCTGGACGCTGTCGCCGGAGTCGGCGCACCAGGTCACGATCCTGATGTCCGACCGCGGCACCCCGTTCTCCTGGCGGCACATGAACGGCTACGGCAGCCACACGTTCCTGTGGTACAACGCCGTCCGCGAGAAGTTCTGGGTGAAGTACCACTTCAAGACGGACCAGGGCATCAGGAACTTCACCAACGACGAGGCGGCGGCCGCGGGCGCCGACGACCCGGACTTCCACATCCGCGACCTCCACCAGGCGATCAGGAAGGGCGACCACCCGACCTGGACCCTCCAGGTGCAGGTCATGCCCTTCGAGGACGCGGCGGACTACCGGTTCAACCCGTTCGACCTGACCAAGATCTGGCCGCACGAGGACTACCCGCCAATCGACATCGGCACCCTGACCCTCAACCGCAACCCGGAGAACTACTTCGCCGAGGTCGAGCAGGCCGCCTTCGAGCCGTCGAACCTGGTGCCGGGCGTGGCGCCCTCCCCGGACAAGATGCTGCAGGGACGGCTGTTCAGCTACCCCGACACGCACCGGTACCGGATCGGCGCGAACTACCTGCAGCTGCCGGTCAACCGGCCGAAGAACGCGGTGCACTCCTACAACCGCGACGGGTCCATGCGGTACGGCAACCCGGGCGACCCCGTGTACGCGCCCAACAGCTCCGGCGGCCCGGTCGCCGACCCGATGCTGCTGGTCGGCGAGCACTACGAGGTCACCGGCGAGATCGTCCGCAGCGCCCACCGGCTCCACGCCGAGGACGACGACTTCGTCCAGGCGCGGGCCCTGTGGGAGAAGGTCATGACCGACACGGACCGCGCGCACCTGGTGACCAACATCGTCGCGCACGCCTCGGCGCCCGAGGTGACGGCGGAGACGAAGGAACGCGTCGTCGACTACTGGCGCAGCGTCCACAAGGACCTGGGCCTGCAGGTCGCCAGGGGCCTGGGTGTCCAGGGGAAGTAACCACCAGCAGCGTCGCGAGGAGCAGACCATGAGTTCGGCCGAGACCGTCACCCTCCGGCGTCTCGCCTGGGCCGGCGTCGAAGTGGCGGCCGGGGACGTCCGGATCGTCATCGATGCCATCCGGAACACCGAGGACCTGGCGGGGTTCCAGGGCCAGCCGCGGCGGCCCCTGCCCAGCATCGACGCCGCGCCGGGGGTGCGGACCCACGCCTTCGTCACCCACCTCCACCCCGATCACTGCGACCGGAGGCTGCTCGCCGAGGTCGCCGCGAGCGACGGCGGCAGCGTGGGCTGCCACACGCCGATCGTGGACGTCCTGGGCGGGATGGGGGTGCCGGCGGTGCCGCAGGAGATGGGCGAGCGGCGGAAGATCGGGCCGTTCACCACCATTCCCGTGGCGTCGCACGACTGGCGCGGCGACGACCAGGTCGCCTGGATCGTCGAGGCCCCGGGCCTGCGCGTCATCCACTTCGGCGACACCATCTGGCACGGCATGTGGTGGTCGATCGCGCGCGACTACGGCCCCTTCGACGTCGCCTTCCTTCCCATCGCCGGGGTGATGGCGCGCCGCGAGGGCCTCACCCCGACCAACCAGCCCGCCACGCTCACCCCGGAGCAGGCCGTCGAGGCGGCGGTGGTCCTCCAGGCGTCGACCGCCTGCGCGATCCACTACGACCTCTTCAACAACCCGCCCTACTACACCGAGCAGCACGACGTGCGCGGGCGCTTCCTGCGGGCCGCCCGGGCCAGGGGGATCCACGGCATCGCCCCAGGCGACGGCAAACCCGTGCCCCTCGCCACCGCCGTCTGACCCCAGCAGCCGTGCCTGCCCACCGGGCCCTCGTCCCGGCGCCCTCCGCCCCTGGCGCCGGCCGGAGGCGACGGCCCGGTGCGCGTACCCCCGGAAGGATCGTTCGTGACCCCACCCCCTGAATCGGAAACCGGGGTTTCCTCGCCCCGCGGAACGGCGGACGCGCCCGCCGCGCCCGCCGGCGCGGCGGCCGGACCCGGTTCCGTTCCCGCCCACGGCACTCCGCGGAGCCGTCGCGTGCTCTGGTACGCGCTGGCGGTGCTGCTGGTCGGGATCAACATGCGGCCCGCCATCGTGGCGGTCTCCCCGCTGCTGGACGAGATCCGGCACGTCACCGGCCTGTCCAACGGCGGCGCCGGCGCGCTGTCGACGCTGCCGCTGATCTGCTTCGGCATCTTCGCCCCGCTCGCGCCCCGGCTGGCCCGCCGCTGGGGCATGGAGCGCACGCTGGTCGCGGTGCTGGCGGTGCTGCTGGCCGGCACCGCGGTACGCCTCGTCCCGTCGCTGTTCCCCCTGTTCGCCGGGACGTTCCTGGTCGGGACGGCGGTGGCCGTCGCGAATGTCGTCATCACCGCGCTGATCAAGCGGGACTTCCCGCAGCAGGTCGGGCTGATGTCCGGCCTGCACACCACCATGCTGGTGGGCGGCGGGGCGGTCACGGCCGCCGCGACCGTTCCGCTGCGCGACGCGCTGTCGCTGTCGTGGGCCGGCGGCCTGTCCGTCTGGGGCGTGCTGGCGCTCGCGGCGCTGGTGGTGTGGGCGCCGCGGCTGCGCCGGGGACGGGAACAGCCGCGGGTTCCGGCGCAGGCGGGCGGTTCGATCTGGCGCAGCAGGCTGGCCTGGGCGGTCGCCCTGTTCTACGCGTTCCAGTCCTTGCTGTACTACACCGCGACCACCTGGCTGCCGTCGTTCTACATCGACCACGGCTACACCGAGGGCGGCGCCGGGGTGCTGCTGGCGGTCTGCATGGGCTCCGCCATGGTCACCTCGCTCCTGGTGCCGGTGTGGGCGCAGCGGTCCCGGCGGCAGAGCTACCTGGCGGTGGGCGGCACCGTGCTGTGCATGGCCGCCTTCGCCGGTCTGATCGCCGCACCGGTCGGGGCGGCGGTGCTGTGGGCGGTCCTGCTGGGGCTCGGTCTGGGTGCCGTGCTCTCCCTGGGCATCGCCTACATGTCGATGTGCGTCCGCAGCACGCACGACGCGGGCCTGCTGTCGGCGATGTCGCAGTGCGTGGGCTACCTGCTGGCGGCCGTGGGCCCGACCGCCTTCGGCGCCGCCCGCGACCTGACCGGGGCGTGGACCGCCGGGCTGATCGCGCTGGTGGTCCTGGCCGTGCCGATGGGGATCACCGGTGCGCTCGCCGGCCGCGGGGGCCACGTCGAACGGTAGGAGTCGGACGGTAGGAGTTGAACGGTAGGAGTCGGACGCCGGGAGACAACAGCAAACGGCAGGAGGGAGGGCCGTGGGTGCCATTGGCCCTCCCCCGGAGGGGCCCGAGAGGCGGACACTGGGCCAATGGCTCAGAGGAATCGGCCTCTGTTGAGCCAGCAGTCGATGTAATGGTCTGATGTGGGTGTCGATGGCGCTGCGGATCTCCGCGGCGCCTTTTTCATGTCGCATTCGGGCCGGCCTTCCCGCCGGCTGCTGTGCCGGGACGCCGAAGGGGCGGGAGCAGTGCTGAAGAGGGCGTTCATGGCACCGGATCCGGGCCTGGGCAGACTGCGGGTCGCGCTCCGCGCCGTCCTGGGCGTGACCTTCGCGGTCACCGTGGTCCAGCTGTCCGGCCTGCCGCTGACCGCTTCCATCACCGGTGGGCTCGCGGCACTGCTCGCGCTGTTCACCATCGGCGACCCGACCGTGCGGCGCCAGGTGAACACGACCGCGCTGCTGCCGGTCGTGGGCTTCCCCGTGCTCGCTCTGGCGGCCGGGCTGCACGGGCTGCCGCTGGTGCGCGACGCGGCCTTCCTCGCCGTCGTCTTCTGCGGGGTCTACGCCCGCCGCTGGGGCCCGCGGGGCAACGCGCTCGGGATCTTCGGCTTCATGATGTTCTTCGCGACGCAGTTCCTGCACGCCGTCCCGGCCCAGCTGCCGCACCTGTACACGGCCATGGTCATGTCCCTGGCGGCCGCCGGCTCCGTGCGCTTCGGGTTCTGGTGCATCGAGCGGCACTCCCCGCCGCCCGCGGGCCCGGCGCCCCTCGCCGGGCGCGGGCTGGCGCGCGTCACGACCCGGCAGGCCTTCCAGACCGCCTTCGCCTGCGGCCTGGCGCTCGCCGTGGGCCAGATGGTCTCCGACGAGCGCTGGTACTGGGCCGTCGGCACCGCCTGGTGGATCTTCGTCAACACCGCGTCGCGCGGCGAGACGCTCGTCCGGGGCTTCCGGCGGGTCCTGGGCACGCTGATGGGCATCGCCACCGGAATGGTCGTCGCCCTCCCTCTGCACGGGGCGCCCGCGCCCACCGCGGCCCTCGTCGCGGTGTGCGTCTTCGGCATCTTCTACACCGCCGCCGTCTCGTACACGTGGATGATGTTCGCCGTGACCGTGATGGCCGGTCTGCTCTACGGGCTCCTCGGGGTCCTGGACGCGGACCTGCTCACGCTCCGGCTGGCGCAGACCGGTGTGGGAGCCGCCGGTGCGGCGCTCGCCGTGCTCCTCGTGCTGCCGGTGACCACGCACGCCACCACCGACGCCTGGATCCAGCGCGCCCTGCGCTGCGTGCACGCGTGCGCCGCCGAGGCCGCCGCGCGCCTGGCCGGCTCGGAGACCGCCGACCCCGCGCCCCGGGTGACCGAGCTGGAGCTCCTGCTCGGCCGGGTCCGGCTCTCCCTCGCTCCGCTCGTCCACCCGCTGAACCCCTTCCGCGCCCGCAAGGAGAAGGCCCGCCGGGTGCTCGCGCTCCTCGACGACTGCGCCCGCGAAGTGCGCGGGCTGGCGTCCGTCGCCGCGGACCCGGAGGCCTCCCACGACGAACGGCTCGCCGCCGCCTGCTGGCGCGTGGAGGCCGCGGTGGAGGCGCTCACCACGCCGGGGAAGGCCCGCGACGCGGCGGTCGCCTCGGCGGCGGCGCCCGAGCACCTGCCGGCCGAGCCGGCCCTCGCCCACCTGCACGACCTGGAGAGGGCCCTGGCCGAACTGGCGGCGCCGCTGCGCAGCACCCGGCCCTCACCCCTGGTCGGCGCCTGACGGCCTGCGCAGCGGACGCCCGGCCGGTGGTCCCGGATACGCGGTGACGACGGCCTCCTGCTCCCGTGCGCGGGCGCGGAGGCCGCTGCCGTAGCGGCGCAGGAGGAGGATCGCGGTGGTGGCGAGGCCGGCGAGGAGGCCGAGCCAGATGCCGAGGGTGTCGAGGCCGGCCGCGTAGCCGAAGAGCCAGGCGGCGGGGAGGCCGACGGCCCAGTAGCCGACGAGGGTGATCCGGAAACCGCTCCTGGTGTCGTCGAGCCCGCGCAGGAGGCCGACGCCGATGTTCTGCGCGCAGTCGAAGAACTGGAGCACGGCGACGACGAGCAGCAGCTGCGTCGCGATCGTCACGGCCCTGTCGTCGCCCGCGGCCCCGCCGTCCAGGAACGGGCGCAGCACCAGGCCGGGCAGGGTGACGTAGACGGCGGCGACGGCGGCCATCACGGCGGCCGCGCAGGCCAGCGCGGTGTTCTTGATGCGCAGTGCGGCGTGGACGCGGCCGAGGGCGAGTTCGCGGCTGACGTTGATGGAGGCCGCGTGGGAGAGCCCGACGGCGACCTGGAAGACGATGTAGACGAGCTGGTTGACGGCGGTGTGGGCGGCCAGGGCGGCGCTGCCGAAGGAGCCTGCCATCAGCGCGGTGACCGAGAAGAACCCGGCCTCGGATCCGTAGGTGGCGGCGATGGGGACGCCCAGGCGCACGAGCTCGCGCACGGTGGTGCGGTCGGCCGCGAACGCGTTGAGGCTGAGCAGCGGGGCGAGGGCGGGGTCCTTCCGCGCGGAGGCGTACAGGGCGAGGAAGGAGAGCAGGTAGACGACGGAGGTGGCGACGCCGATGCCGGTCAGGCCCAGCTTCGGCAGGCCCCAGGTGCCGTGGATCAGGGCCCAGTCGAGGCCGGCGTTGACGGCGACGGAGGCGAGGGTGATCTGCAGCAGGGCCTGGGGGCGGCGCATGCCGACGGTGAACTGGCGGACCGCCTGGAACCACAGGCACGGCAGCAGGCCGGGGGCGAGGGCGGGCAGCATCGTCCGTACGCGGTCGGCGACGGCGGCCTCCTGGCCGAGCAGGGTGAGGGCCTGCCCGACCAGGAGCATGAGGACGGCTCCGGCCAGTCCGGCGAGGGTGGCCACGGCCATGCTCGCGCGGACGATCCTGCGGACCTCGGCGTCGCTGTGCGCCGCGTCGCCGTCCGCGGTCTCGGCGCGGGCGGCGGCGGCCGCGATCCGGTTGCCCACGGAGGTGACCAGGCCGACGCCCATGGTGCGGAGCTGGTTGAAGATGACGAGGGCCAGGCCGCCGGCCGCCAGGTCGCGGGTGCTCAGCAGTCCCATCATCACCGTGTCGGTGGTGGTCAGGGCCACCTGGGCGAGCTGGGTGAGGACCAGGGGGACGGCGAGGCCGGCCAGGGCTCGGCTGTCGCGGAGGAGGGTGGTCGGGTCCATGGGGGCGTCAGCCCTTGCGGAGCTTGGTGAGGGCCTCGTCGATCTCGCGCTCCAGAGCGGGATCGGTGAGGTTCCTGGCGTTCATCCACGCGTCGTCGAACACGGTGTCCATGTACTTCTCCCCGCCGTCGTTGACGAGGGCGACGATAGTGGTGCCCGGCGGCAGGGACGGCAGGCGCGACAGCGCCTCGTGGACGACGCCGCCCGCGGACCCGCCGATGAGGAGGCCGGTGCGGGCGACGGCGCGGGCGGTCGCGAAGGCCTCGACGTCGCCGACCTTGACGCCCTCGTCGATCAGGTCGAAGTCGACCAGCGCGCCGATCTCGGCGCCCTCGGGGGTGCCGGTGCCGGACTGGTAGTAGTCGTGGGCGGGGCCGCCGAAGGCGATCGACCCCTTGGGCTCGACGCCGACGGTCCGCACGCCGGGAACGAGTGTGCGCAGCTCGCGCGCGGTGCCGCACAGGGAGCCGCCGGTGCCGACGGCGCCGATGAGGACGTCGATACGGCTGCCGAGGGCCTGGTGGAGCTCGTGGGCGACGGGGTGGTAGCCGACGCCGTTGCTGGGGTTGTTGTGCTGTTCGGTGAAGACGGTGTTGTCCCGGCCGCGGGCCATCTCCTCGGCGAGTTCCTCGCGCGCGGCGGTGGCCAGCTCCTCGGTGCCGTCGTCGGCCACGTAGACGAGTTCGGTGCCGAGCGCCTTCATGGTGCGCAGCTTGTCGGAACAGGCGTGGTGGTCGACGACGGCGGTGAAGGCGTAGCCGCGTTCGGCGGCGACGACGGCGAGGCCGAGCCCGGTGTTTCCGGAGGTGGACTCGATGATGCGGCCGCCGGGGCGCAGCTCGCCGCGGGCCTCGGCGTCGAGGACCATCTGACGGGCCATGCGGATCTTGGCGGTGCCGGTGGGGTTGTACATCTCTAGCTTGAGGAGCAGCCGGCTGCCGTTGTCGGTGCGGCACAGCTCGAACAGCGGGGTGCGTCCGATGAGGTCGGAGATGCGGGAGACCACGGCGGGGCGCATCAGTGCCTCGTTCATGGAAGGGGCTCCTGTGGCAGGTGGGGAGGGGAACCGGAGGCGGGGAGGAGCTCGGGAGGGAGGATCAGCAGGCGGGCCGGCGGTCCAGGCGCCAGCGCGGCCGGCCGCCGCGCGTGGTGCCGTCCGCAGAGCCGCCCGGGGTGTCGTCCGGGGTGTCGTCCAGGGTGTCGATCACGACCTTGGGGGGCAGCGGCAGGTCGTGGAAGGGGGACTCGTTCGAATCCATCTGGTAGCCCGCCGTGTTGGGGTAGACCAGCAGGTCGCCGACCGAGGGGCGGACGGGGAAGGGGATCTTGCGCCAGGTGAGCAGGTCCGACTCCAGGCAGGTGGCACCGCCCGCGCACGCGGGGTGGACCCTGGTCGCCGCGGTCCTCCGGCTCCCCCCGGCCCGGCCGGCCGGGGGGAGCAGCACGGGATCGGGGAGGTACTCGCTGTTGAACCACTGCTCGGACAGGCTCAGGCTCGTGCCGTCGACGGTGAGGATCGCGTAACCGTCGCGGTCCTTGACGCCCTGGATGCGGAAGACGGAGGAGCCGGCCCGGTCCAGCAGTGCGCGCCCGGGCTCCATCAGCAGGAGGGTGCCGGTCTCCCGGAGCCTGCTGCCGAGGCTGTCCCGGCCGCCCGCCGGGACGGCGGCCAGTACGGCGCGGAGGGCGCCGGCCCCGGCGACCGGCGAGTGGTACGGGTAGAAGTCGGCGGGGGTGAACCTCCTGTGCGCGTGGTAGTGCCCGGGTTGCTGCGTCGCGAGGAAGGAGTGCCAGTCGCCGGCCGCCGCGTAGTCGACGGCGAAGCCGCCGCCGATGCTGATCCGGTCGGCCTGGAGCCCCATGACGCGGGCCTTGAGGCAGAGGTCGACGAGTTGGCCGGCGAGGTCGGCGCGCGGCTGGACGGCGTAGCCGGAGAGGTGGAAGCCGAAGCCTTCCATCCGGACCGCGTCGCCGGCCCGTGCGCAGTGCGCGAGGGCCTCTTCGAGCTCCGCCCCGTCCAGGCCGAAGCGGCTGGCGGGCTGTGCCGGGGGCAGGACGCGGAGCAGCAGCCGGGGCGGAGGGGCTCCGCCCGCCCGGGGCGCGGCGGTGAGGCGGTCGAGTTCGTCGAGGGAGTCGACCGCGGTCAGGGCGCCCTGGAGGGCGGCCACGCGCAGCAGTTCCTCGCTCTTGGCCGGGCCGGTCACCACGATGTTCTCGCCGCGGACGCCGTGGCCCAGGGCCTCACGGAGCTCGCCGGGGCTCGCGACGTCCACTCCGGCGCCCGCGGCGGCGCAGCGTTCGATCCATGCGGCGGCCTTGTTGGCCTTCTTCGCGTAGTACACGCGCCCGTCCACCCCGGCGTCGGCCAGCGCCGCGCGGAACGCGGCGAGGTTGGCGTCGAAACGGTGCGGGAGCAGGAAGTGGAAGGGGCCGCCGAAGGCGTGGGCCAGCTCGTGGAGGAGGCCGCTGCCGAGGATCGCGTCCGTCGCGGGGTCGGGGTGCGCGGGCAGGCTGGGAGGGGGCGGGGGTGTGCCGTTCACCGCCACAGCGGCACCTGCGTTCCCAGGCCCTGGGCGAGGGCGAGCTGGGCGAAGCGGTGGCCGAGGGCGATGTCGGTGACGACCAGGCCGCTGTTGTAGGCGAAGATCCGCTCGGTCGGTGCGGTGCGGCCCGCCGCCGCGCCCGCGAGGACCGGGGGGAACTCGGTGTCGACGGCGGGGAGTTTGCCGTCGGCGTCGGCCATGTCGGTGCCGGTGACGTTCATCTGGGCCTCGCTGGTGGCCACGACGCGGTCGGCGCGGTGCAGCGTGGAGGGGGCCAGGCCGTGGCCGACCAGGATTCCCAGCGTTCCCGGCGCCAGGTCCTCGGACTCGACGGCGGCGGGGGTGTGCGCGCCGGCCGTGGCCACGACGACGTCGGCGTCGCCCGCCGCGGCCCGGACGTCGGCGACGACCTCGACGTCGCGGTCGGGGAAGTGGGCGTGCAACTGCGCCCGTACCGCCTCGATTCCCTCGGGGTGGGTGCCGAAGAGCATCAGCCGGTCCAGGCCGGGCAGCGTGGTCAGCAGGAACGGCAGGGCCAGCCGGCCCTGGGTTCCGGTGCCGATGACCAGCGCGCTGCGGGCCCCGGGGGCCGCGCATTCGCGGGCCAGCAGGGCGGAGACGGCCGGGGTGCGCAGGGAGCCGATGCGGCTGCAGTCCATCATCGCGACGGGCAGGCCGGTGACGTCGTCGTAGAGGGTGAGGGTGGTGTAGTAGTGCTGCTCCTGGCGCCCCTTGTCCAGGCCGTGCTTGTACGAGGTCTTGACGGCGACGACGTCGCGGGAGCCGTCGCGGCCGAGCATGGCGTACGCGACCGAGTGGCCGTCGGCGGGCTTCACGGTGAGCTTGCGCGGGTTGTCCGAGAGGCCCGCGGCCAGGGTGCGGTAGGCGCCCTCGACCGTACCGACGACGTCGGCGAGGGAGATGTCGATGCCCGCGAGGTCGCTGGTGGACAGCAGGCGCAGGGTGGTGTCGTCGGCGGGTGTGCCGGATATGCAGGGGTCGGCGGCGGTACGGGTCATGTCTCGCTCCTCGTCTGCGGGTCTGGTCGTCTTCCGGTCCGGGTCCGGCCCGGGTCTGCTGCTCTCTGCCGGGGTCGGTGATCAGGTACTCATCGGTACCTGATCAGGTGCCGATCAGGCGGCGTACGCCTTGGTGACGGCCTGGCCGTAGCCGTGCTCGGCGGCCTCGGCCGGGGGCCGGCTGCCGCGCCCGGGAACGCGTACCGACGCGCGCTTGAGCCAGCGGTCGGTGCCGTCGTAGCGGGCCTTGAAGGGGACGCGGCCGTGCACGACGAGGTCGTTGTCGACGACGAGGACCTCGCCCGGGTTCAGGCTCACCGCGACCGAGACGCGGGCGAGTTCGGCCTCCAGCCGCTCATAGGCGGCACGGTAGGCGGGGGTGGCCTTCTCCAGCGGGGTGTAGGCGGGGTCGAAGCGGAGGGTGAGGCCGTCCTCCGAGCGCCACAGGGTGGGCACGTCCGGCGGCTCCCCCGCGAAGCCCTGCGCTTCGAAGTAGGCGTCGTCGGGGAGGATGGGCAGTTCGGGGTGCGAGAGCGTGGCGATGTCGGCGTCCTCCAGCCGCACCTTGCGGATGCTCGCGGCTGTGGTGGCGATGTGGTCGTGGTTGCGCATGCAACCGAGCATCAGCAGGTGGGCGCGGCCGGGGTGGAAGGCGTCCTCGGTGTGCGGGCTGAGCAGCACGTCGCTGCTGGCACCGGTCTGGGCCTGCTCGTGGCCGGCGGCGGGGACGATGTTGTGCACGAACCGCCCGCCCTGCTGGCCCTTCCAGGCGATGGGGTTGCCCATGGCGGCGGCGAGCAGCAGCAGCACGATGTCGTGGCCGGCCGCGCTGTCCCCGGCCTCGGCCCAGCTCGTGGGCG
Source organism: Streptomyces sp. KLMMK (assembly GCF_036961605.1). Taxonomy (NCBI): domain Bacteria; kingdom Bacillati; phylum Actinomycetota; class Actinomycetes; order Kitasatosporales; family Streptomycetaceae; genus Streptomyces; species Streptomyces sp. KLMMK. Next base: position 2,125 of record NZ_JBAMDC010000081.1, on the reverse strand, counting down.
TGGGGCCGATGCGGGTGTCGTCGACGGTCAGGCCGCGCAGCACGAACAGGCCGTCGTCGGTGTCGACGGGGCGCAGGTGCTCGCGGATCGCCCCGCCGAGGTCCGCCGCCGACTCGGCGATCGTCTTGAGGAGTCCGGGGGACGTGGCGGACGTGCCGAAGGCGGCGAGGATCTCTCCGGCGGTGCGGTGGAGTTCGGCGGACGAGGCGGCGTCGAGCCGGCGTACGGGTGGGGCTCCCGTGCTCATGGCAAGGTCATCCGTTCCGTGTGCAGGGGCGGAGGAGAGGTTTTCCGGACATGCCCGGAAAGCGGCCGCAGGGCATGGCGGTGCGCGGACGGCTGCCTGTGGGGGGCGGCAACGTGTGGCGGAAATCCGGCTGTTGGCGTCAGCGGACGTCAAAAAACGTACCACCTAACTTAGGTTAGGCAAACCTTACTTAAAAGTAGTCCCACTCCTCCCGATTCCACCCAACTCGCGTACTGGAAGCGGAGGTTGACTGTGCTTCATCTTTCGCTTCACCATCCACGCAACGTTGCGATCATGGCGAATATCAGGGTAGGCAAACCTAAGTAACAGCAACTGCAGCGGAACGGGGACGACGTGAACTGGACAAGGCGCCAGGCGCTGTGGGCCGGCGGGAGCATAGGCGCGGCCGCGCTGCTGACCGCCTGCGGGGGCGGCGAGAACGACGCGGCCTCCTCACCGGCGGACTCCGCCGGGACCCCCCGGAAGGGCGGCACTCTCCGCATCGGGGCGCTCGGTCGCGCCTCCGCCACCACCCGCGACCCGCACGGAACCCAGGGCAACGAAAGCGACTACCTGATCATCGCGCTCGTCTACGACACCCTCACCGCACCGGGACTCAAGGACAACACGGTCGGCCGCCTCTCCTCCGGCTGGACGTCTTCGGGCGACCTGAAGACCTGGCGCTTCACCATCACGAAGGGCGCCGCCTTCCACGACGGCTCCCCCGTCACCGCCGACGACGTCGTGTGGTCGCTGCGCAGACTGCGCAACACCCCCGCCGGAGCCGCCCGGTTGCCGGGCATCAAGGCGGAGAACATCACCGCCGCCGGCAAGGACACCGTCGTCCTCGTCTCCGACCAGCCCAACGCCGAACTCCCCCTGCTCACCCGTCTGTCGACGTTCGTCCTGAAGAAGGACACCCCCGACAAGCAGATCGCCGGGGCCCCGGGCACGGGCCCGTTCAAGCTCGACTGGTTCCGCGGCGGCAACGCCCGCCTGCTGCGCAACGACAAGTGGCACGGCGGGCCGGTCCACCTCGACGCCATCGAGGTGACCATGTTCGAAAGCCCCCAGGCCATGGCCAACGCCCTGCTGGGCGGCCAGATCGACGTCGCGTCCAACGTCGGCGCGGTCGCGGCCCGCAGCGCCGCCTCGCGCAAGGACATCCAGCTCGTGCGCCGCCCCAACGACATGGCGATGCCCGTCGTCATGCGCGCCGCCGACGGTCCCTTCGCCGACGTCAGGGTCCGCGAGGCCATGAAGCTCGTCGTCGACCGCGAGGCCATGGTCAAGCAGGTCCTCTCGGGCTACGGCACCGTCGCCAACGACATCCTGGGCACCGGCGACCCGGCCTACGCCAAGGACATCCCCCAGCGCAAGCGGGACCTCGCCAAGGCCAAGAAGCTGCTCGAAGAGGCGAACTTCGACTTCTCGAAGACCTACGAGCTCATCACCACCGAGGACGTCCCCGGCCTGGCCGAGTCCGCGACCCTGTTCGCCAACCAGGCCCGCGAGGCCGGCATCAAGATCAAGGTTGTCAAGCAGGAGTCGGGCGCCTTCTACGAGAAGACCTGGCTCAAGGGACAGCTCTACACCAACTACTGGGGCACCAACGACTCCGTGGTGTTCTTCGCCTCCAAGACCATGGTCACCGGCGCCGGGCAGAGCGAGGCCGGCTGGTCGGACCCGCAGTTCGACGCCGCGTACCGCAAGGTCATCGGCACCGCCGACAAGAAGGCCCGCGCCACCGCCCTGCGCGAGCTCCAGCAGATCGAGCACGACAAGTCCGGGTATCTGCTCTGGGGCATGGCCGACGGCATCGACCTGGCCGGGCCCAAGGTGCGCAACCTGCCCAAGCTCCCCGGCTACGGGCGGGTG